>JBFJWU010000012.1:0-20143 GCA_041623475.1 bacterium
ACCCGGACGTTTCTCTTTTTGGCCAGGAACGCCGCAGCCTCGTCGGTCACCGACGGACAGACGATACATTCAACAAAGGTGCTGGTGATCTCTTCGGCGGTGGCGGCTTCCAGTGGCCGGTTCAGTGCGATGACGGATCCAAAGGCGCTGACCGGATCGACTTCGCGGGCGTCGATGTAGGCCTGGGGCTGGCTGTCGGCCACGGCCACGCCGCAGGGATTCGTGTGCTTGACCACGACCGCAGCCGGTTCGGCAAACTCCAGCACGCAACGCAGTGCACCGTCCAGGTCCAGGATATTGTTGTAGCTGAGTTCCTTGCCCTGATGGACCGTCGTCCGGGTTAATCCCCAGTTGCGGCCGTAATGGTAAAACGCCGCCTGCTGATGGGGGTTTTCGCCATAGCGCAGGGACTGGACACGGGCCCCGCCCGCAGAAAACCGTTCTGGCAGGCGCTCGGTCCCATAGGCGGCCGCAAAATGCAGCTGGATCGCCGAATCGTAGCTGCCGGTTGACTGGAACGCTTTGACCGCCATCCGCCGGGCAAAATCCTCGCTGACCGCGCCACTGTGCTGATCCAGTTCCGCCAGCAGTTCCGGGTAATCGCTCGGGTCCGTCAACACGACGACATCGCGGTGGTTCTTGGCCGCTGAACGGATCATGGTCGGACCGCCGATATCGATCTTTTCAATGGCACCGGCAATATCGTCGGGTGCAGCCTCAATCGTTTCCTCGAACGGATACAGGTTGACGACAACCAGTTCGATCGGCCGGATACCATCGGCCTCCAGCATGTCCATGTCCTCCTGGACATCCCGGCGCGCCAGAATGCCGGCGTGAATCGCCGGATGCAGTGTTTTCACCCGCCCACCAAAGATTTCGGCCTGTCCGGTCGCGTCTTCAACTTTCTGTATGTCGACACCGGCATCCTGCAGAACCGTGGCCGTGCCGCCAGTCGACAGGATGTGAACACCATGTTTGGTTAACCCGGCACCCAGGTCGGCGATTCCATCTTTGTAAAAAACACTGACCAACGCGGTACGAACAGGCAACGTGCGCATCGAAAAACGGTTCCTTTCAGGCTGGGATTCGGGGACATCCGCCGCAGCGGGAATCATTATTCAATCACGATTGCCAAGGGCCTGCTAACAAGTTGCGAGCATGGGGATTTTTGCGCCGGGGTCGGCACGGAACAGCCAGGGCACAGGCCTAAAAGGACATACTGGGCAGGGATCCGAACAGGTATTTAAGGTCCTCGTCAGTAAAATACAGGCCGATTCCAAACAGGCCCTGCTGCCGTTTCTGGCGACTGATCGCGTCCTCGACACCAACGGCAATCGTCAGGTGGTTCTTGATCCGCAGTTCGGACCACGCGCGCATCCGGGGATTGTCGCCACTGCGGGAAAAATCGTAGCTTTCTGTCCGCAGCCACAACTGGTCGTCCCAGAACGCATAGTCCAGCCCGATCCCGCCGTCGTTTTCAATAATTCCGCCGCGCAGGGTCAGGTCGTAGAATCGTTTCGCGATCTGGGCGTTGAACAACAGGCTGTCGCGAGTGGTGGCGATCTCTTCGGTATAGGTTGATACACCATTGCTGATGGTCCGGGTCCTGGTCGAGGTCTTGCCCTCGGTCCGGTCAACAAATCCGACGGAGTAGTAGTGGTCATACGACGGCTGCAGGCGGATTTCGGCGCGGTGCCGGAATCCGTCACTGCGATTGTTGTAGTTATAGGTCCCCAGATAGTCAACGATGGTCCGCAGGCGCGTGACCCGGTCCAGGGTGTCGTTCAGGTTGGCAACGACTTCCCGCACATCGTCCGCCGTTTCTTCGTCCTTGAGCAAGGCACCGATGGTGCCTTCTCCGGCCTCGATGCCCGAAATAATCGCGTGCAGGTCCTCGGTCGATGATTCGAACAGTTCGCTCATTCGTTTGATCCGGCGAACAGTCTCGGTTACCGACGACGCCAGCTCGCTGACCACCGTGTCGGCCCCGCCTACCTGGTTGATCAGCGCGTCCATCAATTCCGGCAGCCGGTCGTTGATGTAGCGCGTACCCTTGACCGCAGCAACGACAAAATCCTCGTAGCTGCTGACCATCTGTTCCAGTTGCCGGGCCGTATTGCGCAGCGAATCGACCGTCGCCGGAATGCCGTCCTGGATCGCCGAGTGCCCCAGCAGCCGGGCCAGGTCTTCGGTCATCTGCGTCACGTTTTCGACCACCGGCGCAAAGCTGTCCATCAGGTCTTCGAATGCCAGCGGCACCGTCGTTCGGGTGATCGTCGACTCTTCGACCAACTTGCCGCTGGCAACCGTCCCCGGCACCAGGTTCAGGTAGCGGTCGCCCAGCAGGCCCACGGTCAGGACGTTGATTTCGGCATCTTCATACAGCTCGACATCACCGTTTACACGAAACGTGACTTTGGCCCGACGGCCACCTTCGATGATTTCAATTTTCGTAATCCGGCCAACGCGAATCCCGGCCGTTTCAACCGGCGAGTCCACCCCCAGCTGGTGGGCGCTCTCCAGCACGGCGTAGTATGTCTGGCCGGTCAATGCAGAATCGAATTTGCCAATAAAAAAAGATGCCCAGAACATGATTCCAAAGATGGCAATAGCAAACAGGCCAACCTTGGCTTCGCGCGTCAATAATGTCGGTGATGCTGCCATCAGGCCTCCGCGAGCACAGACGGATCACGGTTCAGGAACCCCTGGACAATGCGGTCCGTCGACGATTCCAGCTCGGCCGGCGTTCCTGTCGCGTGGATTCGTCCGTTCCAGAGCAGCGCAACGCGATCCCCCAGCCGCTGGGCCATGTCCCAGTGATGGGTAATGACGACGCCAGTATAGCCAAACTCCCTGTGGGTCTCCAAGATCAAATCCTGGATAACCACACCGGTAACCATATCCAGCCCGGCCATGGGCTCGTCAAAATAAACAAACTTCGGGCCCAGGGCCAAGCCCCGTGCCAGTCCTGCACGTTTCTTCATTCCCCCTGACAGGTCGGCTGGATTGCGATCAAACGCATCCGGCATTCGAACCCGCCGCAGCAGTTCCCTGGCCCTGGCCTCGGCCTGGTCGGGAGGCATGTAGTTATGTTCGAGAATCGGAAACATGATGTTCTGCCCTGTGCTCATGGAATCAAACAACGCGGCGTGTTGAAACACCATTCCGACATTCTGCAGATACTGGTTCAGGGGCTGTTCGTCCATGGCCAACAGGTCTGCCCCCTCGATCTCGATCGAGCCACTGTCCGGTTCAATCAACCGGATCAGGTGCTTCAACAGGACACTTTTGCCAGATCCGGACAGCCCGACGACAATCAGGATTTCCCCGGGTTCGACATCGATGTTGACATTTTCAAGAACACGATTTTCGCCGAACGACTTTTGCAGGTTCCGAATCCGGATGGCTGGAACACCGTCAGACATTGAAGATGACCACCGTCAGGAAATAGTCCGCGATCAAAATCGAAACGTTGGCGACGACGACCGCCTGGGTGGTGCGCAAACCGACTCCCTTGGCACCGCCCCTGGCCGTAAACCCGCGCTGGGTGCTGATCAGGGCGATCAGGTAGCCGAATACCATCGCCTTGATCAATCCACCCCAGATATCCAGAAGATCGACATTGTTAAGGATCTGGTTAAAAAATGTTGAACTGCTGACGCCGATTACGGTGGTGGTCACGGCGTGCGCGCCCACGAAACCCACGAAACTGAACAGGGCGGCCAGCAGGGGCAGCATCACAGTTGTCGCCAGCACCCTGGGGATGACCAGGTAAGCCATAGGCGGCACGCCCATGGCGTGCAGGGCATCGATTTGCTCGGTGATGCGCATGGTCCCCAGTTCCGTCGCCATCGCCGAACCGGCGCGTCCGGTCACCATCAGGCCGGCCAGCACCGGCCCAAGTTCACGGGTCAGGCTGAGGACAACCGTCGAGCCGATCAGGGCCTCGGCCTGGAACAGCCCAAACGCATAGGCGATCTGCAGCGAAAATACCAGGCCGGTAAACAATCCGGTCAGGATAATAACCATGCTGCTGCGGACGCCGATCTCCAGCGCCTGCTCCATCGTCTCGCCCCAGCGAATTCCGTGCCGCGTCGCCGCGCGCCAGACCTGCGTCTGAAAACGCAACATCTGTCCGACAGCATCTGTTGCTTCGATCAGCCACGAACCCAGGCGGTCCAGTGTTCCGACGGCCACGTTCACAGATAGATCCTGGGCACGCGTCGTCCGATCGACGTCAGAACCTCATATTCGATGCGCCCTGTATCCCGGGCCAGGTCATTGACGGTCAACGGGTTGTCACCCAGCGGTCCCAGCAGGTAGACCGGCTGGTCGCCGGCCGTTGCCTCGGCGGCCATCTCAACCACCGTCAAGTCCATCGTGATCCGACCGCGCAGGTTCAGGTAACCGGTTCCGGACCGGACCCGCAGTTGACGCGCGTCCTGGCCCGGCAGGCCGTCGGCATAACCGACTGGAATAACACCGTAGCGGCCCGGGTCGCTGACAGAATAAAGGCCGCGATAACTGACGGCGTGTCCTGCCGGAAGCAGTCGCGGACTGGCCACCCGCGTAATCCAGTCGACACAGTGAACCGGCAACGGTACTGCAGTCGCCCCGGTCCAGGGGTTCGCGCCGTACAGGTACAGGCCAACACGAACCGTATTTTCGACGTCCAGCAGCGAGGCCAGGCCACCGCTGTTGGCCGCGTGGACCTGGATGTCATCCGGCAGGAACGTCCGCAACGTGTCCAGCACCTGGCAAAACAGGTGTTGCTGGGACGAAATCGTCGGATCGCCGGGCAGATCCGCACTGCTGTAGTGGGTCCAGATACCGGACAGCCGACGCAGGACATCGGCCATTGCATCTGGCACCTGCAGCTGCTCAGGTCCCAGGCCCAGGCGACCCATCCCCGTATTGACCTTCAGTTGTAACTTGGTCGGACTGGTCCACAGGCGAGCCCGGTCCAGTTCGTCGGCGCAGGTTATTGTCAGGTGCAATTCAGGGTCTTCCGGAACTCGCTCGGGCATTGGGCCCAGAACCAGCACGGGGGCGGTGATTCCGGCATCCCTTAGTTCCTGGTATTCACCCAGCCGGGCAACGGCCAGGCCATCGGCACCAGCATCCAGCAGGGCCCGAGCCACCGGCAGGACACCCAGGCCATACGCATCGGCCTTGACCACCGCCCAGAAAAACCGGTTACCGATCACCTGCCGCACCTGGGCGGCATTGGTCATGATCTGTGTGCAATGAACCAGCAGCACGCTGCCCAGTCCACCCGGCACATGTTGCCGAATCAATTCAACGGGATTGTTTGTAATTTCCGGGCCCGGGCTCATGGCTCATTGTATCGGCGGACGGTCCCGCCCGTGGGCAACTAGTCGTCGCCGGTTTCGTCGTCGGCGTCGCTGCGATGCTCGTTATAGGCTGACTCCAGCCAGGCGAACAGCCTTGGCCATGCCCGCAGGAACGGGACGATGACGACAATAAACAGGAACCGCAGGATCATGGCCGCCCCGGATGTCCGGTCTGGTTCAACCAGTTGCGGTCAAACCGGAAGGTGCCTTCCAGACGCCAGAGATTGTCGGATTCAACGTACAGGTGGGCGGCCCAGCGCTGTGCATCGGGTGCCGTAAACTGGATTTCACCAACAGTGACATCGGTAATCGATTCGTAGCCGAAGTCGTCGGTGTCCAGTTCAACGAGGCGATTAGGCAAGGCGTTACCCGATGCCGAAATTGACGAATCCGGGGTCTGGGTGGCCCGTTCCAGGAAAACATACACCGTGCCGCTGCGGCTGCCGGGGTCCCAGCGCAGGGTGACGGTGTCATCGTCCTGTTCATAATGCAACGGCGAGATGTCCTCGTCATAGGGGTTAAAACACAGCGCGCTGTCATTCAAACCAAAGGACACATTGATAATGCCATCACTGAGCAGGGTCAGTTCATCCAGGTAGGCGGTTCGCAACGACCGGCTGAGCGTGCCGCTGCTTTGCTGGAAGATCTCGTTGCCCAGATCCAATGACCAGTAGATTCCTTCGTCCTGAACCGCCGCTGAATCATTCAGCATCAGGGCGGTGTCGGTTGGCTTGGTTCCGGCGGCAACATACGCGTTGGTACTGTTTTCCAGGCAACTGGTCTGGGTCGGGACCGGAAACAATTCGGGGGGCAGCGGCGGTTTGCGCTCGAGCCCGAAATCCGGGATACAACTGGGCAGGAATTCGCTGCTCAATTCGATCTGGTCACAGAAATCCAGGCTGACATCAATCACTGTCAGTTCGTCCGGCGGGATGTCAATGGGGATGTCCCCCGACGCGAACCGGATGACACCCAGCGAGTCTTCGTCATCCGGAATTCCCCCGAACACCTGCAGCGTGTAGCCTTCGCGCGGCGGGATTTCGGTAATCAGTGCCGTGCCGTCCGATTCGGGAATCAACACATCGATGATGCGGACGTTGCCCTCTCTGAGGATCACCCAGACAAACCCTTCGATCTGGACATCGATGTTGCCAATATCTGAAGTCGTCGCATCCGACTGGCTGGGCAACAACGCTGTCTCTGGCACAATCGGCTCGGGAATCCGGATATTAAATGCGACGCCGCCTGATCCCGGTGTCGGCGGACCTTGTGTACAGCCAGCAACCAGGACGAACGCCACTATCGCCAGTCGCTGAATCATTCGCCGTCACCGCTGCTGAGCGTAAAATTGACCTCGAGCGTGCCAAACGGTTCCGGCTGGATATTGCCCGGCGGCGCCGGAACGTTCTGGCCGGACAAGCCCTCGGACACATTCCGTACAGGCTGCAAGGGCCGCGCCGTCAGGCGTCGGATCCGGCCAAAGCTTTCGACACCCTGGTCTTCCAGCCAGGCACCAAAATACCCGGACCAGTCGACAATTGGCCGCGGCATCGTCCATTTCAGGTCCGAGACCAGGTCGTCGAACGTCTGCCGATCCATAAACACAGGCTCGGACGGTGCGTTGTCCGGCGTGATTATCGTCGTCTGCTGGGGATCCAGGTTGGCGGTGCCTTCCAGATCTGAAAACAGATGTTCAACGATGGGCGTACCCGAAACCGAGATGACTTCGGTCTGGTCGTCCGAGGGTCGGTGGCGAATAATGACGTCGCCACCGGCGTCCAGCTGGATCCGGGCGCTGGGCGTACGAACCATGATCCGGCTCGTCGAGCCAAAGAACTCGCTGGCGATAATTCGCATGTTGCCGGTGACCTGTTCCAGTTCGACAATCCGGACACCCTGGATGACATCGATCTGGATATTTTCCAGGCGAACCTCGGCATCTTCCCAGATCATGACGATCGTGTCGTCATCCATCATTGATTTCATGCGCGCGCCGATCTGGACACGCAACGTGTCATCCGATTCCAACGGCAACCCTGCCGAGACTGGGAGCTCTTTGAGGTCGCGGACAATCTGGGCCTCGCCAGCAGCATAGACCAGGTTGCCGACAGACTGCGCCCACGCAGGTACCGCAACGAGAACGCCGAGGATGATCAACAATGCCCGCATCAGAGATATGCTCCCAGCCGCAGCCAATAACTGCGTGCCTTCCATGAACGGGTATCGTCCGTGTTCAGATGAACTTCCTGGTCGGTGCCCACCAGCGTTACGACTTTCTTTTTCCGCGACCAGTAGCCAACACCGACGTGGGCCAGCAACGCGTCTTCATCACGTTCGGGGTTGACATCACGAAAAAATTTCTTCTTGTACGATGCCGTCGTTTCCAGGATCCAGCCTTTGCCAAGGTCGCCCTGCGCATCCAGCACCATAACCGGACCAAAATAACTGAACGCATCCGCGTCAGCGCTGACGTTTTCAAATGCGATCAGGCCGCTGACATATGTCCGGCGGTTGCTTCCTGTCCAGCTGGGCCGAACTCCGAACTTGTTGCGGATCCCTGAATTGAAACCGGTAGCCGGATCAGCAATGACGCCCAGTTCGTAAAAGATCTTGGTGGACCGTTCGTGGTCTGCAAACAGATACAGCCGCGGCCGAAAGACAACATCAACCCGGGACAGGCCATAGCCGCCGGAAACATCGGCCATGGACAGGTCCAGTTCCGTCTCGATCCCGGGATCCAGGCTGAGCTTTTCAAGCGGCTTGTAAAATCCGACATCGCCAAACAGGCCGATCCCGGTCCGCCCTGAGACCCTGCCGGTAATCGGTTCCTCGATTTCCGCGATCGGCTGGTCGTGGGCAAACCAGCCGCCGACTGTAATCGTCGGGTCCTCGTCCATGACCGTGCCCCAGAAACGTCCCCGCGTCAGCATCCGAATGCCTTCACCGCGCCGGTTGGCAGCTACCTCGCGATTCAGGTTGTCGTCGTAAATTGTGTCGATGTATGCTTCGCCCCACCATGTCCTGGCGATATCGCCGCGGTTTTTCATGACATCGAGTGTCTGTTCGGCCAGCTTCAGCAACGCCGGCTGATCACCCAACCGCATGACGGCGCGGAGCGCCTTGTCGGCACCAGCCTGTTCGTTGTGCTCAAACTGCGACAGGCCACGGTAGAACAACGCCACGCTAAGGTACTTCTTGTCCAGCTGGGCCGCCAGGTTGAAATGGTTGACCGCATCCGGATCTGCCAGCTTCAGTTTTGCGAGGCCTTTCAGCAATTCGCCTTCGGGATCCCTGGGAACGCGTTCGAGATAGGCGTCGATCTGCTGCAGGGCTTCTTCCGGGCGCCCGTCTTCCAGTGCAATCATCGCCAGGTAGAAATGGGCCCGTGGAAAATCGTCGGTGGCCTGCACAAGTCGCCGGCTGGCATCACCGTGACGATGGAGGATGTAGGCTGCAACGCCGGCGTAATAGGGAAAACGCTGGTCGCCCGGAAACTGGTCCATGCCAACGATAAAGGCGCGCTCGGCGACAATCGCATTGCCGTCCAGCAATGCCTGCTCGCCTTCGCTGATCAGGCCTTCGCGTGACGCTGCCGACGCAGTCCCTGCCAACAGGGTCGCGGCGGTCAGACACACTGCCGTCAATTTGATGAGGTGCCGCATACTGGCAAGATCATAGCAAAGGGGTGGTGCCGCCGCCAGAGCCAAATGGAACTGCAGCAAAGTGTGTCATGGCGAACACCGGCGATTCGCTGTTCGCCATACGGGAATTCCAGTTACGCGGATGCTAGAACGGAATATCGTCGTCGCTCAGATGGGCATCACCAGAATAATCCTGGCTGTCGTCGCGGCGTCCGCCGCCGCCACCACCGCCATCCGAGTACCCTCCGTCACCACGGCTGTCCAGCAGGATCAGGTTGCGGCCGCGCACTTCCGTTGTATAGCGGTCATTGCCATCGCGGTCCTGCCACTTTTCCGTGCGAATGCTGCCCTCGACATAAATCCGGGAACCTTTGGTTGCATATTTTTCCGCGACTTCGGCGACCGGTCCATAAAAAACGACTCGGTGCCATTCGGTATGTTCCTGCGGATTGCCGTCACGGTCGTTCCAGCGTTCATTGGTCGCGACCCTGAGATTGGCGACTTTTGTACCGCCGCCCGTCGTCCGAACCTCCGGGTCCGCGCCCAGGTTACCGATAATCATGATCTTGTTCAGGCTTTTTGACATTGTCCACATCCTTTCTTTTGTGCGTGGAATTCGGACAATATACATCGTTGCCAGGACACGGTCAACCTTCTTTTTTCAGCGTCCTTGTCATCAGGTCAAATACCGCCTGTTCGGGGTCCTTGCCATCGAACAGGATCTCGCCGACCTGTTCGACGATTGGCAGTTCGACACCCAGCTCTTCGGCGCGGGCAATCGTGCTGGCGGTTGTCGGGACCCCCTCGGCGACCTGTGTCATATCAGCCAGGATATCGTCGACTTTTTCGCCGGCGCCGATGCGTTTACCCAGGGTCCGGTTTCGACTGAGGTCGCCGGTGGCCGTCAGCAGCAAATCACCGACGCCAGCCAGGCCACAGAACGTCTGCAGTTCAGCGCCCTGCGCCTCACCGAACCGGATCATCTCGGCCAATCCGCGGGTCACAATAGCTGCCCGTGTATTCAGCCCCAGACCGATCCCGTCGCTGACCCCGGCCGCAATCGCAAAAACGTTCTTTACGGCGCCGGCAATCTCGACACCGGTCAAATCGGTCGACGTGTAAATGCGAAACGTCGGACCGGCCAGCAGACCCTGGAACGCGGTGGCCAGACGGTGGTCCCGCGCCGCAACCAGTGCAACGGACGGGATCCCGGCGGCCACTTCGGTCGCAAATGTCGGGCCGCTGAGCGCCGCCAGGCGTTGGTCGACAAATCCATCCCCGAAAATCTCGGTAAATACCTCATCCAGGCGCAGCCCCGTGTCTCGTTCCAGCCCTTTGGCGGCCAGCAGGATGACACCGTCGGATTTCAGCAGATGCTGATGATCCTGCCAGAAACCCCGGGTCTGCTGCGCCGGGATTGCATGGACGACAAATGTCGCCGACATTGCCTCGTCCAGATCGGCTGTCGGGATCACATCTGCCGGGATCTTGATCCCTGGCAGGCGCGTCGGGTGCTGCCGTGATTCGTCAATTTCGTGGATCACATCGGCATCCCGGCCCCACAAATAGACATCCGTACCGGTCCGCGCCAGCACGCATGCCAGGCACGTACCGAAAGACCCTGCACCGATGACAGCAACGTCGGGTTTCATTTGACCACCCTGGCAATCGTTTCGGGAACGTCGTTCATGGTGCCATTTGAAAAGAAGATCAGCATGACGCTGCCCGATGCCGCCAGGACATCACGTTCAAGATCCGTGGCCAGTTGGTCCAGCGATTCGAACCAGCGGGCATCAGGCCCGATGTTGGTTGCCAGGCGCGCCGTGTCCAGTGGGGGGTCCGACAGCCGCTCTGGCGCGTGTACCGGCGCGATCCAGACCCGGTCGGCAGCGGCGAACGCGCCTGCGTACTGTTCCTGGAAACGGTTCGTCCGACTGGTGTACGAGCGCGGCTCGAACGCGGCCCAGATGGGCCTGTCCGGCCAGGCGTCACGCAGCCCGGACAGGGTTGCCGCGATTTCAGTGGGGTGGTGGCCAAAGTCGCGGATCACGGTCACGCGGCCGTCGGCCAGGACCTCCTGCCGCAGGCGCAGGCCGGGAAACCGGCCCAGCGCAGACCGCGCCTGGTCCGGATCGGCCCCGGCCCGAACGGCCAGCAATAATGCCATCGCGCCGTCAATGGCCCCGTGCCGGCCCGGCATCGGAAAGCGCACGTCGTGCCCGTCCAGTCGGCAGTGACTGCCAGCGGTGCCGGAACCCAGGTACTCGAACAGCGGTGGCTCCAGGTTGACCACCGGCGCCGGCGACTGCCGGGCAGCATGACTGGATTCCGGAGTCACGATCGCCAATCCGTTCACAGGTATTCCGTTGACCAGGCGATGAAATGCGGCCTCTACGGCTTCCAGGTCCGCATACAGGTCAGCGTGGTCAAATTCGATGTTGGTAATCGCCAGGAGATCGGGTCGATAGTGCAGGAACTTGGCACCACGGTCAAAATAGGCGGCATTGTATTCGTCGCCCTCAAAGACAAACGGTCCGGTCCCCAGCCGTCCGGAAGGGCCGAACTGTGGTGTCGCACCGATCATCCAGCCGGGATCCAGACCGCATTCCTGCAGCAACCAGGCCGTTGCCGTTGCGGTCGTGCTTTTGCCGTGGGTGCCGGCAATGACGATGCGCTGGCGCGTGCCGACCAGCCGATCCAGGAGCGCCGGCATGTGAGTAACCGGGATCCCTCGTTCGATTGCTGCCAGCGCAACTGCGTTACTGGACGTTACGGCATTGCCAACGACAACCAGATCGGGCCGGTCGTCCAGGTGTGACGGGTCGTAGCCCAGGCGGACATCAACGCCCCATTGCGCCAGCGCCGGGCCGGTCGGCGGATCATTGCGAAGATCGGTCCCGACAACCGTCAACCCGGCATCCAGCAGGATCCGGGCCAGGGCGCTCATACCGGTCCCACAAACCCCGATAATATGCACTTTTTCGAGAGTTTTCAGGTCGGGGAACGTACGTGGATCAATTGACAAGGGTCACTCGTTTCCGTACAGTGAAGGGTCTTCGTTTGCCCCGGACATCCGCCCGTGGGCCCTGACTAAATCCGACGCTTCGACGCAATCCAGAAGGAGATTTCTCCGTGAAGAAACGTATCCTGCTTGCGCCCGGACCCACACCGGTTCCGCCGGAAGTCCTGCTGCGCATGGCCGAGCCCATCATTCACCATCGAACGCCTCAGTTCAGCCAGATACTGGCCGAAACAGGCGCGATGCTGCGTGAATTATACCAAACAGAACATCCGGTTCTGATGATTTCCGGGTCCGGTACAGCCGGCATGGAAAGCGTCGTTGCCAACCTGGTCGGCCCCGGCGACAAGGCACTGGTAATCCGCGGCGGCAAGTTTGGCGAACGCTGGGCCGAGATTGTCGAAACCCACGGTGGCACGCCAGTCAACATTGACGTTGAATGGGGCAATGCCGTTGACCCGGAAGCCGTCCGCGCAGCCCTGCAGGCGGACCCGGAGATCAAGACCGTATTTGTCCAGGCGTGCGATACGTCAACAGCAACTGAACACCCGATCGAGGCGCTGGCAGGCATTGTTCGTGAACAGGGCGACGACACCCTGTTGTGCGTCGATGGAATTACCGGCGTTGGCTGCTTTCCGCTGCCGATGGATGAATGGGGCATCGATGCAATGGTCTGCGGCAGCCAGAAGGCATTGCAACTGCCCCCCGGCATGGCAACGGTCGGCTTCAGCGATCGTGCCTGGGCCCGGGCCGAAGGGCTGGCAAAACGCAACACGTATTACCTGAATCTGCTCAAGGAACGAAAAGCACAGGTCGAACAACGAACAACTGCATGGACCGCCCCGGTGCCACTTGTCCAGGGGTTGCACCTGGTCCTGACCAACGTGCTGGCCGATGGCCTGGACGCGTTGTTCGAGAAACACGACCGCCTGGCCCGCGCCACCCGCGCCGGAATGGAAGCAATTGGCATGAAACTCTACTCAAATGCACCCAGCCGGTCCGTGACCGCAGCCTGGGTACCCGAATCGGTTGACGGCGGCGCCCTGGTCAAGTACCTGCGCGATACCATTGGCGTAACAATGGCGGGCGGGCAGGCAAAGTTGAAGGGCAAGATTGTCCGTATTGGCCATATGGGCCACGTCGACACGTTTGACATTATCGATGGCTGCGCAGCGCTGGAAATCGGACTGGATCGCTTTGGCTACCCGGTCGAATTCGGCAAGGGCCCCGCTGCCGCTGCCGCGATCCTGCGCGATGCCTACCCGGCACAGGACGCGAACGTATGAGCAAGCCACGCGTCCTGATCAGCGACAAGCTGGGCGATGCCGGGATCGAGATCCTCGGTGCCGACGATGCAATCGATGTAGTGGTCAATACCGAATTCAGCGCTGATGAGCTGAAGGCGGCCCTGGCCGATTTTGACGGCATTGTCATTCGCAGTGGCACCAACCTGACCGCTGACGTACTGGCGGGCCAGGAACGCCTGAAAGTCATTGGCCGCGCTGGAATTGGCGTCGACAATGTGGACCTGCCGACGGCTACGGCCGAAGGCATTGTGGTCATGAATACGCCGGGCGGCAACGCGACGACAACAGCCGAACATACCATTGCCCTGATGATGGCGGCGGCACGCCGCATTCCCCAGGCCCATATGAAACTGGCCGGCGGCGACTGGGACCGAAAAAGCTTTGTCGGTACCGAACTGTCGGGCAAGACACTGGGGATTATCGGCACCGGGAATATCGGATCACTGGTGATCGAGCGGGCGATCGGCCTGAAAATGACCGTCCTGGGATACGACCCGTTCCTGACCGAGGAACGCGCGGCACAAATGGGCATCGAGTTGGCCGAGTTTGACGAAGTCATTCGCCGGGCCGATGTCCTGACGCTGCACGTACCGTTGACCGACAAAACCCGGAACATGATCGATGCCGACCAGTTCAAGGCCATGAAATCGACGGCGATCCTGGTCAATTGTGCACGTGGCGGGATTGTTAACGAGGCCGACCTGGACCAGGCGTTACGGAACGGCGAAATCGCTGCGGCCGCATTTGACGTGTTCGAAACCGAACCGCCGGCCAGCGATAATCCGCTGCTGACCAATCCGGCAATGGTGTTTACGCCGCACCTGGGCGCCAGCACCAAAGAAGCGCAGGAGAAAGTTGCCGTCGACGTGGCCGAACAGGTCCGCGCGTTCCTGCTGTCCGGCGAAATCCGCAACTCGGTCAATACGGCCAGCGTCAGCGGCGAAGTACTGGCGCGCTTGGGACCGTACCTGGACCTTGGTGAATCCCTTGGTCGGCTGGTGTCGCAAGTCCATGATGGTCCCGTTAAAAGCATTTGTGTCCGGTTCGAGGGTGAAATTGCGTCGCAGGACTCGATACCGATTGTTGCCCGGATCGTCAAGGGCATCCTCGAATTCCAGGTCGCCGAAGATGTCAACTCGGTCAATGCAGTGGCCGTTGCGTCGGCGCGCGGCATTGACGTTGAAACGCAGAAGAGCCCGACAACCGAAGATTACGCGTCCAGCATCACTGTACGACTGGAGGGTGCCGAGGACACAACTTCGGCGACCGGTGCCGTATTTGGCAAGGCCGATCCCCGAATTGTCCGCGTCAACGAATATCACATGGACGCGCTGCAGGCGCAGGGTTCATTCCTGCTGGTGGTCAACCGCGATATTCCCGGCGTCATTGGCCGCATCGGCGCAATCCTGGGCGATGCCGCCGTTAATATCGCCCAGATGTACGTTGGCCGGACAGCCGACAACGAGGGCAAGGCCCTTACCGTTATCTCCACGGATGTCAAAATCGCCGACGATGTAATCGAAAAGGTTGCTTCGCTGGACGAAATCGAAGACGTCAAGCAGGTCGCGCTGTAGTTATGGTCTCTGCCCGTCTGCCGCGAGGCGCCCGCGAGTACCTGCTGGGACGGGCCGAGACGCTGACTGACACGATCTTGTCGTGTACGACGATTTTCGAGCAATGGGGCGCTCGCCGGGTAGTGCCATCAACACTGAGCTACGCCGACGAAAATCATAATGGCCCTGACAGTGTGACATTTGCCGAACGCGAAACCGGCAAAAACCTGGCGCTCCGCCGTGACCTGACCGACCAGATCCGACGTATTGTTGATGCCGAGCTGGCCCACCTGCCGGTTCCCTTCAAGTTGTACTACCTGGAGCGGGTCTGGAGCCAGCCGCGCGCGTCCTCCCCCAGGGCGACCGAACAGATCCAGGCCGGTGTCGAATGGATTGGACCACAGGCTGGTTCGGAATCCGAGCTGCTTCGCCTGGCATCCCGGATTGCGACCGGGTTTGATGACCAGAAGCCGACCATGGCGATCGGGCACGCCGACTTGCGGCGTTTTTGGCTGGAGTCGCTTGACCTGGTGGACGCTGTGGCAGCAGCACAGGCCCTTGACGATCGCGATCTATCGGCCTGGGCTGCGGCCGGTGACCCTGCCCTGCCCCACTTGCCGATCCTGACGGTCAGATCCGTATCTGACCTGCCCGAAGAAACGCCGGCACCGGTCCGCGAGATCGTAACAGAACTGGCTCGACTGGTTGAGGAATTGGATCAGTCGATTGATGCCGTGATCGACCCCGTCGTCCGGCCAGACAACGAATATTACAACGGCATGTTTTTTGTGGTGTCATCCGGCATCGCCGGTGACCCGTGGCTTCGCGGCGGCCGCTATGACGGCCGGTTCAGTAAACCGGTCGATGCGCTGGGCTTTGCCCTGGACCTGGATCCGTTGATGGATGCCGCCGACAGCGGGCGGATGAGCTTGAGCCGCCGGCCGCGGATCCTCTGGATGGGCCCGGGGCCGGCTCCGGACCACGAGGACTACCGGTGGGTACCGGTCGAACCCGGCATGACCACACCTCGGGACTGGGCAAAAGCACACGGACTGGACGGACTGGCGTCACGGGTTGATAATGAGGTCCGGATCGAACACATCGAGGACGGTCGAGAGATCGATCGGCTTCCGGCAACAGGGGACGACTGAAACATGCCTAATGTGGTCATTATCGGTGCCCAATGGGGTGACGAAGGCAAAGGCAAGATTGTCGACATGGTCGCCGCGCGGGCCGACTTTGTCGTTCGCTTCCAGGGCGGCAACAATGCCGGACATACGTTGGTCGTCGACGGCAACAAAGTCGTCGTCCACCTGATTCCCAGCGGTATCCTCCATCCGGAAACGGTCAACCTGATCGGCAACGGCGTCGTCGTCGACCCGCTTGTTCTGCTGGAAGAAATCCAGGAACTTGCGACCTCGGGGATTGATGTCACGCCGCAGCGGTTGAAGATTTCCTCGCGCGCGCACGTGATCACGCCATATCATCGCTATCTGGATCGCTACCGCGAAGAACTGCGGGGCGAACGAAAGATCGGCACGACCGGTCGCGGCATCGGCCCGGCCTACGAAGACAAGGTCGCGCGCCTGGGATTGCGGATCCAGGACCTGCGTCATCCGGGGCGTGTCGCCCGCAAGGTCGAACTGGTTGCCCGATTTCGGAACATACCGGTCGACGGCGATGCCACGCTGGATCTACCGCCGATGCGGGACATTGTTGACGCGCTGGTCGAACAGGGGGTGTCGCTGGCGCCCTATATCGCAGATGTGTCCGCGACTATTTACGAAGCCCACAATCGTGGCTGCAATATCCTGTTTGAAGGTGCGCAGGGAACGTTTCTGGACGTTGACCACGGGACGTATCCATTTGTCACCAGTTCCAACACCAGTGCTGCCAACGCGGCGACCGGCAGCGGCATCGGTCCGGGATTGCTGGAGAACGTAACCGGCATATTCAAAGCATACGCGACGCGGGTCGGCGCCGGACCATTTCCCACCGAACTGGACGGCGACGAAGGTGATGAACTGCGCAGCAAGGGCGAGGAATTCGGCGCAACAACCGGGCGCCCCCGGCGATGCGGCTGGCTGGACCTGCCACTGCTGCGGACCGCAGTTCGCCTGAACGGCTTTACCCATCTGTGCATGACGAAACTTGATGTGCTCAGCGGACTGGACACGATCCGGGTCGCCGATTCGTACCGGCTTGGCGACAGGATCCTCACGGAACTGCCCGAAGACCCGGAAGAAATCGAACAGCTAGAGCCCGTCTATCGCGACTTCCCGGGTTGGGCCGAGGACATTCGGGAAGCCCGCGAACGGGACGAATTGCCTGACGCGGCACGCGCATACGTGGCAGCTATCGAGGCCGACCTGGGCGTACCGATCTCGCTGGTGTCTGTCGGCCCCGGTCGCAAACAGAATGCGGGTGCCTGGCTGCCGTTCGCCGATCCAGCGGTGACCTGACCGATTTTGTCGGTCCGGCCCGGGCGACCGGATAATGTACCCTTTGTCCGGGCCTGAAATCGCAAAAATCCCTGTTATACTGGACGTTTGCACCGAATCAGGCCAACAAAATGACGGCAGAATCTATCCATTCATGGCAGGATCGGGCCGCCCGGGTCCTGTTGAAAAACTACAGCCCGCGGCCAATCGCCTTTGCCAGGGGCGACGGCGCGCGCCTCTGGGACACGACCGGTGCCGAATACCTGGATTTTTGTTCGGGTATCGCCGTTACGGCCCTTGGCCACGCCAACCCCGACCTGACCACAGCGATTTCGGAACAGGCCGCACGGCTGTTGCACGTTTCAAACCTGTACCTGATTCCAGAGCAGATTGAACTGGCCGAGAAACTGGCCCGTTTTACCGGGATGGACCGGTTCTTCTTTTGCAACAGCGGCACCGAGGCCAACGAAGCGGCCATCAAGCTGGCCCGCTCGTGGGGGAAATCGCGGAACCGGACGCAGATCATCGTTGCCCGGGACGGGTTTCATGGCCGGACGCTGGGTAGCCTCAGTGCGACGGCACAGCCATCCATGCAGGAACCGTTTGGGCCGCTGCTCGCTGGATTTGTCCCGGTCCAGTTCGGCGAAATCGCCAGTATCGAGCAATGCCTGGACGACCAGACAGCGGCCGTGTATCTGGAACCCATCCAGGCCGAGGGCGGTGCCAACATACCACCGGACCGATACCTGCACGCGGTTCGTGAATTGTGTGACCGCAATGGTTGTCTGCTGGTCCTGGACGAAGTCCAGACCGGGATCGGACGGACCGGATATCCGTTGGCCGCCCATCGGTCCGGCATCCAGCCCGACGTTGTCGCCCTGGCCAAGGGGCTAGGCGGCGGTGTCCCCATCGGTGCGCTGGGAATCAGGGACAGTCTGGACGATGTACTGACCGGCGGCACGCACGGCAGCACGTTTGGTGGCAACCCACTGGTATGCCAGGCTGCCGCAGCCGTCATTGATGCCCTGTCCAAAGACGGCGTCCTGGACGGCGTTCGGGCCGCCGGTGAGCGACTGCTGGCCGCTGTCGCCCAGATCGGAGGGCCGGTAACCAATCCACGGGGCCAGGGATTGTTTGTCGCATTTGATGTACCGGATTCGGGGCAGTTTGTTGATGCGGCGCTGGCGGCGGGCCTGCTTGTTGTCGGCGCAAAAAACAACGCGGTTCGCTTGCTGCCGCCACTGAATATTTCCGATCGGGACCTGGACGAAGGAATCCAGCGGCTGTGCACAGCTGCCAGCCAACTGGGAGACGTATGATGACCCTGACTCGACTGCTTGACCTCGATTCGGACACATTTTCCGCCATCCTCGAACGCGCGGCCAGGCTGGCGACAGGAGCACCCCCACAGCGATTTGAGAACCGAATATTGGGCCTGGTATTCGAGAAACCAAGTACACGGACACGATTGAGTTTCGAGTCCGCGGCCTTTCGGCTGGGGGCCGGACATATTTTTGTGACGGCCCGCGACAGCCAGATGCAGCGCGGCGAACCCATGGAAGACATGGCCCGGGTGATGGGGGGGTACGTCGATGCAATCGCAATGCGGACATACAGCCAGGACAGCATCGATATCGCCGCCGAATTCGCCGGGGTCCCGGTCATTAATGCACTCAGTGATCTGTACCATCCATGCCAGGCGGTAGCCGACCTGCTGACTGTAGAACAGGAATTCGGCCGCGACCGGTCCGGCCTGCGGATGGTTTACCTGGGCGACGGCAATAACGTCTTTGCATCACTCGCTGAAGCCTGCGTCCTGAAACCGTTTGACCTGGTATTTTGCGGCCCGGAAGCCTATGACCCGCCGACCGACCTGATGGACGAGATCGCCGGCGCTGGCGGCAGCGTTTCGATTGTCCGCGATCCACAGGAAGCAGTCCGCGGTGCCAATGTCATCTATACCGATGTCTGGACCAGCATGGGACAGGAAGAAGAAGCCCAGGAACGGCGTCAGGCCCTTGCCCCGTACCAGGTCAATCGCCACCTGGTCGACCTGGCCGACAACGCAATTGTCCTGCACTGCCTGCCTGCCCATCGTGACGAAGAAATTACCGCAGATGTCATTGACGGCCCCGAGAGCCGGATCTTCCAGCAGGCCCACAACCGGATGTGGGGCCAGATGGCGCTGCTGGAAACGTTCTGGTCTGCGACCTAGGATGTCGACTTCAGCCGACATTGCCAACCTGCGTAAAAAAATCGATGTCCAGGCGCGCAAGAATGCCAAAGGCGACCCGTTTTTTGCCTTTGGCCTGAAGCCCGGGTGCAGCGATGATGATGTCCGCAAGGCATGGCACCGCCTGAACCGGACATTTCACCCCGATCGGTACTACAACCAGGATTTGCCGCCTGACCTGCGCAACCAGATCGAGGACATCTATTCCGAGCTCCAGGAATGGTACGAAAAGATCGAGGACCGGGAGGACCGTCGCCGTTTTCTGCTGTCCCGCCGAAATGCTGCCGTCAGCAGCAGTACGGACAGCGACCGGATCATTGTCGGATCATCGGGATCGGCGACAACAGGCCCCGCCGCCGGCGGGGCGCGCCAGAGCATCCAGCGCATCAGCGAAACAGCCGAAGCGGCTGTTGCCAAGGGACACTACGAGTCGGCAATCAGCACCTACAACCTGGCCCACCAGATGGATAAATCTGCCGGCTACGCGGAAAAGGCAAAGCTGGTTGAGCTGCTGCAGAAGATGGACCAGCGCCTGACCACATTGCTGGAAGAAGGAACTGTCCTGCTGGATTCTGAAATTGATGGAATAAAAACA
>JBFJWU010000013.1:0-19679 GCA_041623475.1 bacterium
CCGGCAACTCCGACGATCAGGATACCGTCGATAATTACCGGCGAACCATAGATGTGAGCTTTGTCGTGATCATCCAGGACCACCTGCCAGTCTACGTCGCCTGTTTTGCGTGACACTGCGTACAGAATTGCCCCGTCACCGGGCTCGATGACCGTCGCCCCGTCACCAACATAGATCCGTTTGTCGTCGACAATCGGCGTTGCATCAATCGGTTTGTCCGAGATCCGGTTCTTCCAAATGACATCGCCGGTATCGAAATCCAACGCGAACAGCCATCCGGTCCAGTCCGTGATATACACGACGTTGTCGACGACGATGGGGGTGCTGGTGGCACCGACTGTATCGAATGTCCACACCGGCGCCAGACGCCCGACATTGGCCCTTGTAATAATGGATTCGTCCAGGTTGGCACGGCTGTTCTGGTAGTCACGGCCGTACCATGCCCATTCGTGGGGCCCCGGTGCAATGCCCGCACGATCTGTTCCCAGGCACCCGGCACAAAGCACAGGCAATATGGCCCAAACAACAATTGGTCGCATGAGTCAGCCCGGCATGTTGTTGTGGGCACGAATCAGGTTCAGGACGTCCCGGCGGGTAGTCGGACCGTACACCCGCGGTCGCGCCACCGCCTGGTCGCCGATCGCTTCCTGCAACCACAGTGACTGGAAATCCTCACGGATGACATTGCGCTCCTCTTCGGGATCGATGCCGTACAGGGGTGCCGCATTCAAACCGAAAATTTTTGCCTTGATCGCCGGGGTTAATTCTGGATAGCCGAATTTGTCCTGGAACTCTTCCGAGATCGTCAACGCCCGCATGGCCTCGATCTGGGCCTGCGGCGAGCCATACCAGACGGAATCTGTCCCCCAGACCACACGGTTTTCGCCAATGTACTTGAGCAGCTTGCCAATTACGTGCTGGGCCTGTACAGCATCTTTCATGACCGCCGCCCAGGTGCTGCCCAGTTCGGCGTAGACATTGGCATCGGTTCCTAATCCGGCATCCTGGACCGACTTGATCAGGCGATTGATACCAAACTGTTCGCCCTGGGGCAGGTCCGGGTCGTATGGGCCCTCATCGTAGTCCGAATCGTACCCGGAATGGTAAACGACGATATTGACACCGGGAAAATTCTTTGCCGTCGGGCCAATGTCCCGCGGATCGTTATGTTCCATATCGAACGTCGGGATTGGCAACCCCTTGTGGACGTTCAGCAGTGGTGTCCCTGAATCCTGGATGAACTGCAGGTACCGGTCGCCAAGCCCCGAATCGAGGAAATACCCTTGCCCGTTCGGCCCCCACGCAGTGTACGATTTCCACCCGGCAACGGTGTGGAACTCCTCCTGGAGCGCCACCATCGCATCAAACTCTTCCTGGGGGTCCGGCGACAGGTTGGGGAGCACCATCGCGTGGTTCAAGACACGCTGTCCGCCGCCCGCCAGGCAGTTGATCAGGTCCCGGGACTCGGCGATCTCGTCGTTCTTCAGCGGGTTACTGTCGCCTGTGGCCGGGATTCCGGTCAGGACCGCCAGCGTCGTATCGCTGGCGACAAACATTTCATAGATGTAGGTGTCCCGGGACAGCAGCTTCAGTCCGTCAACTGATCCGTCGTTGTACGGTGGCAGGGCTTCGCCGCGGTCCAGGTAACCATCATATTTGACCTGGTTGAGCAGCAACAGGAACGCATTATAGGCTGTATTTTTCATCCATTCGGCACCGGCCTCGACATTGAAATGATGGGTCTGGACATCAAAAATAAACTCATCGCCCTTGAGCACCTCCCTGGCGGCAGATTCGTCACACAGCATTTGCTTGTTGACGTTGAATCCACCTTTGGAATCACCACAGCCACTGACCATGTTGATGGCAAACAGCGCAGCGGCCATGCCCCTGGCACTTTCCAGGTATTCACGACGGGTCATTCCCAGCCGTCCTGCATAGCTATCGGCGATCCGGTGCACCAGGCGGTCGGCAGCGGCCTCGGCCGGTTTCTGCCGGGGAAAGTACTCGCCGTTGCTCACCGGGCCGAAATAGATCGGCGACTCGGGTGTTGCCTCGTGAACCGACTTACGTTTCTTGAAGTGGATAAATGCCATATCCGCAACTACTCCAGGATAAAACTGTTAAAGAAGTTGCCGCCCAGGTATGGCGAATAGGCGCCAAAGATGTTGCACATTTCGTCTTCGGCTTCGTCCCCCAGCTCAACTGTGCGGTCTTCGTGGTTGGTATACGTACACGAGTAGCGGACAATATCGCCCCGTTCGATCAACAGGGGCGGATTGAAATGAATAAATTCCGGCTCGAACCAGCTGTCCGTCCAGTACACGAGTTCCTCGGTTCCATCCTGGCGCTCGATCACGACCTCGGATTCAAGCATCCGGCGATGCGCGTGGGCGGTCAGCAGATGGATTTTCATTTCGTTCAACGGCTTGCCGTTTTCGTCTTCCCATTCGTCCATGTCGTACTGGGGAAGTTCAACGTAATAGGTCTTGGTCTCGTCAACGGCGAATGGCTCGATAGACAATGGAAACCCGATCCAGGTAATGAACCCAATCTCTTCCTGGATCGCCTCGGGGTCCTTGACTTCCATCGCGTTGACCCAGACCTCCATCGTGATTGGCTTGCCGGTCAGGTTCAGCGAATGACTGTTCAGGATCAACTGCGTCCCGCCGGATATCCGCGCGGCATAATTGCCCAGCGCTTCATAGTCGGGCGTTTCCAGTGCCCCTGGCGCCTGCAGGCCAGCCAGCCACGTCAGGGTGCCAAAATCAATGTCAGCCTCGGTCAGGCCCGCTTCGACGAACTCTGGGACACCCGTGACGCCATCGGCCGGATACCCGGCAAAACAGGGATAGTAGACATCGTCGGGCAAATCCACATCCGAAGAGTACATCAGGAAATGGTGCGACCCCGGCCGCATCCGCGCCGCGAACTGGCGCACCAGGACATCCTGGTCCCTGGGCACCTGCACAGTCTGGCAGATTTCGATCTCTGTTTCGGTCTGGACGTAGGGACCAAACTTCACCTGCCAGCCTTCACCGGTGGCCGGCACAGGTAACGGACCTTCAAAATTCTCCGGGCAATAGTAAAGCTCGTTTGGGTCATCCAGCCGTTCGGCACGCTCCTCGCACGTCTCGTTTTTGTTTGCCTTGGATGTCGTTTCACCCTCCAGGCAACCCTGGGCAACAACGATCATCAGCGGCGCAACCAGCGCGGCCGGTAGTCTTTTCAAAACATTCGCTTCCATCATCCATCCCTCCATTCAGGCGTGTGGTCATGTGACCCACCCATCGAAAAGGCGGGCCAAACACTTGTTCTATATAGCACACTTCTGGAACTTATGCGAATATATTCTAAAATTTACTCAAGAAATGGACCGCCCGATGCTGGCCGCATCTGTAGCAACAATTCAGCCGCCCGAACGCTCAAAAGAACACCTTCCCCGGTATTCACTGATCAAGATCCCGGCACAGGATCGATCTGTCCGCATGGTCCATTCAATCCTGGATGCGGCGCAGGAACGGATGCTGCAGGGAAACTTTGCAGTCCTGACAACAAATGATATTGCCGCGGATGCCGGCATCAGCATTGGGTCCCTGTACCAGTACTTTGCCAATGTCGAGATGATTTTTTCCGGAGTGATCGAACGTGGAATCAATGTCATGGGTGAACACGTGGATGGCTTCGTTCAGACAGCACTGGATCGACCCGCCCGGGGTATCCTGCTGGCAACCACCCACGGGATGGTCGATTTTGCGATGACGTATCGCGATACCTTTACCCAGGTCCTGGTACGGACTCCGTCCTATGGTCCGGGCAGCATTGCCGGTCACATCGAGCGTGCGCTGATGCCGGTAATCCAGACATACCTGGCGGCTAACAGCGGCCGCTACCAGGTCGAGGGTGGCGATGTCGCCCTGTACGTTGCGCTCAACTCTGGAATCCTGACCGCCCTGAAATGGATCTGCGAACAACCTGCCGATGTTTCCCGTTCCGAGCTTTGTGGTGCAATTGTCCACCAGTTGATGGCTGTGGTGATCGAACGCCCGGCGTCGTGAACCGCACCGCACTGCCTGTGTCGACAGCTGTGGCCATCGGCCTGACATTGGCGCTGGTCGGCTGCGGCGAAACCAGCACCGGGACGGTGCAACTGACTGACCAGACATTGTGGCAACCGGTCTCGGCAGATGCAGATCCATTTGTTGAACTCGTCGACCCGGACCAACGAGTTGATTGCACCCGGGACGCCTGGCAGATCGAAGAGGTCGGCGGCACGGGCCTGGAGGTCCGCACCGAGAACTGCAACTTTGCGACGTTTTCGCAGCCGCTGGCAGCTGGCATCCGCCCCGGCGACCAGATCACGATCCGCGTCCTGACAACCCCGTTTTTCATCACTGCCAATCCCCTGCCAGCGTATGTCGCGCTGTCCCTGAACGGCACAGTCATCTGGCAACGGGACCTGCAGGTCCCTTCCGAAGCCGAGTTGTTGGACGAAACGTTTGAATCAACGGTCAAGGCCCCAGCCGGCAACCCGATTCTCTATCACGTCAACAATCACGGCAACAATTCCTGGACGGTTTACGAGATCTCGCGGCGGCGATAGGAAACCGCGGACCTGTGGATTACCCACGCAGTGTTGTCAGTCTGGCACGACGAGAGCCTGATCGAGACCCTGGCTCGACCGGTAATCCAATGTCACTGGAATCGAATTCCTGTCACGCACTGTCCCCGGGCCGGAATCAATCACGGCTTCAGAGTGCACAGTGCGGCTGGTCTTTATTGGCGCGCTCGGCGATTCGATCGTGCTCCCAAAACAGCTGCCGCGGCGTATTGGCACCGACAGGTACAGAAGTCCGGACCCGTTGGTACCCCCACAACCGTGTTAGTAAACAGAGGGATATGGTGCACCCTCTTGATTTCGGAAACGATCAACCACTAGAATAGGCAGAATGTTTTTGATACACGAGCAGGCGCAGGTGTGGCAGACCGGACTGGCCGGAAATGATTTCTAGGGTACGCGGCATTATTGTTCCTGCGGTCGCTATCTTGGGTATGGTGCCGGCCATCGGTTCCGCGGCAGAAGTGACCCAGTCGGTTGATGCGACGACACAGTCTGTTGCGGCAGCAACGTCCGGGACTCTGGTGACGGACTCACTGGCTCCGGCGTCACGGGCAGGCAACAACAACACCGATGACTTCTCTGATTTCAGTGACCTCAGCCTGGACGCTTTGCTGAACATAGAGGTCGATGTCGGGTCGGCTTTTTCAGAGTCGATTGACAACATTCCGGCAATTGTCCAGGTCTTTACTGCGTCAGACATTCGTCGGCTGGGAATTCGTGATTTGCGTGAATTGCTGCTGCATTTCGCGGGCTTTTTTGAAACTGCCGCGATAACTACACCTTTCCTGACACGTGGTGTCGACATCCGCGGTGGCGCAACGTCTAGCCGGGTTATGATCCTGGTCGATGGGCACCCCTTGCTGGACGCAATAGATGAAATTTACGAGCCATACGGAATTCCAATCGACGCGATCCAGCAGGCAGAGTTCCTGCGCGGGCCTGCGGCAATCCTGTACGGGTCGTCAGCGATGGGCGGTGTATTGAACCTGCGACTGCGCAAGCCGGATGACACATCCGGATCCGTCTTCATTTCTGGAGATCCCCTGCGCATCGCGGGCGAGGCCGCGGGCCAGGCGGAATTCGCCAGCGACAAGTCCGACTGGCAGGTCAGCGCCGACGTGCAGGTCAGGCAAACCGAGGACAGGCAGATCTTTTTTGACAAGGACGACTTTGGCCAGTCAGGCCAGTTTTCAGCACAGGCCCGTTATGTCAGTTCGATACTGACATTCCACCACGGGAATACCCGCCTGCGCCTGCGCCAGCATGAAGTTGTCAGCGGCTGGCAGGGGATTTCGTATGTCTTTGCCACCGAAGCGGACGACGGCGACCTGACACTGCTGGGAGCCGATTTTCGACACGTCCAACCGGCAGGCGATCGCTGGGAGATCACCGTCAAGGGTGGATTCGACGGCCGGGACCGCAACATGGACCTGGGAATTTTCCCGATTACGGAATTGCCGCCGACACCCGTTTTCAGCGGGCGCACGCTGGATGAACACCGAACAACAATCAAGCAGCGCGATTATGTGTCAGTAGGGTCTATCCAGGGTGCCGCATCCTGGGACTCCTGGCGATTGACGGTTGGCGCCGATTACCGTCATCTTTGGATGGCAGACCAGCGATTTGAATTTAACGATGACGGAGCCGATCACCCGTTCGGATCGCCACCGGGTGCCGACATTCAGATGCACGACGTCAATGCATTCGCCCAGGCAGACATCTATATGCACGATGATGTCGCATTATTGTCGGGCATACGCCTGAACACATTTATCCCGCGGGCAAAAAACATTGAGGCGACCTTGCCGGATCCGGATGACCAGAGGCCCGCACCGACCGTGTCCCCGATGGCACGTGGTGCGCTGGTCTGGCACGCAGTGGACTCAACAACTTTCAAGCTGCTGTATGGTCGATCTTTCCGACTGCCAACCGGCCTGGAAATGTTTAATTCGGCTGCCGGCTTTCTGGTGCCCAATCCCAAACTGGGGCCGGGACTGCAGGACACGCTGGAGGTCGTCGCCAGCTCCAACGTGCTGGAGCAATTGTACTTTCAGATTGACCTATTCCAGTTCTGGGTCCACGACCAGATCGAGTTTATCGTCCAGCCGGATGTTCTGCAGGGCGGCTTTGACAACCTGGGTGGCACCAGCCTGGTCCGTGGCGTCGAAAGCGAATTCCGCTGGATACCGGCAGACTGGCTGGACACACAGCTGTCTTTCACTTTCCAGGAGGGATTTGAAACGGATAAACGTTACAACCGGCGTATTCCCAGGGTCATCGGCAAGCTCTGGTCATCCTTTCGCCCACTGCAAAACGAAACACTGGTAATTACGCCAAAATACCGATACCGGGGCCGATCCGGCACCCGCGGTTCGGACAGTATTGTCGATGCCGTCATTACTTCCCGGCCAGTGGACTGGCTGCAGCTGTCGGTGTCTGCGATCAATATTGCCAACGAACCGGAAACGATGAACATTGCAGTTATTCCCGGAGTCGGTGACCGCTACGGCGAATTGATAGAAAGCCGCGCGTTGCGCATTGGTGTCCGGGCGGATTTCTGACCAGAAACACCGGCCCCCATGTCCGGCACAGACTGATCGGCTGCCGACAGGCCCTGGTTTTTGCTACACTTGCGCTGTGACCCTGACAACTTTAGCGAATCCATTTAGACCGCCACGGGTTTCCGGTGGCCTGCCCGTTGTCGGACACGCGATAGCGTTCGGCAAAAACCCGGACCGGTTTATCGCCCGGGCACAGGCCGAGTACGGTAACACGTTCGACGTAGCCCTGCCTGGCGGACGACGGATCTTCCTGACCAACCCGCACGACTTTCCGCGATTCTATGCCGAGACACGGATGACATTCCTGGCGCTGGCAACCGAGCTGGGTGGACGAATGGCGGGGTACGACTGGCAGAACGCCTGTCTGGACGACATGCACGTGATGACCCATGGCATCTGGGACTGGCTGAAAGGCCCGCCCCTCCAGTTCACCAGCGGTGCGATGCAGGACCGGTTCCTGGCGCTTTTCCGTGAGTCATCGGACGAAAGCGGCTCCAGGAACCTGCTGGCGTGGTGCGAGCGCCTGCTGTTGGATGCCAGTTCCCGCGCACTTTTTGGCTTCGAGTTCCCGGTGGAACAGATGACAGCCGCATACCAGCGGATTGATCGCCAGGTTCCACTGCTGGCCGCAGGAATGCCGGCAGGCCTGATGCCCGGCTGTCGTGCCGCGCAGGACCAATTGGCGAACGCTGTGGCGGACTGGCAACCCGACTGCAGCCCCCTGATGGAGTTTCGGCATAACTACTTTGAAAAGAGACAGATCCCCAGGTCTGAAAATGGCTATATGGATGCGTCCCTCCTGTGGGCATCCTTGTCCAACACAACCGTCACGGTGTTCTGGCTGCTGTGGTACCTGGCCCGGGATCCCCGTGCGATCGAACGGGTGCGAGCGGAACTGGACACGGTCCGTGCCGCGAGCAGGGTCGGCGACCCGTTTGCCCCGGAACAGCTGAAGCAGATGCGCCTGCTGGATGCCGCCGTCAATGAGACACTGCGACTGGCATCTGCGCCAATGTCGATCCGGGTCTGTGACGAAGATTTCCAACTGGAACTGGACGATGGTCGAACCCTGGACCTTCGCACCGGTAACAACGTCTGTCTCTACATTCGTGGCCTGCATCTGGATCCGGAGATTCACGATGATCCGAATCAGTTCCGGATCGACCGATTCCTGGCCGAAGCCGGCAATCCACGGCGATTTTACAAGGACGGTCGTCGCGTCAAGTTCGCACTGTTGCCATTCGGGTCGGGCGAAAGCAAATGCCCTGGTCGGGCATTTGCCCGCAACGAAGCCAAGGTCATGGCTGCCCACATCCTGGAGCGATTTGATCTGACGCTGGATCGCCCGGATCACCCCGGATTTGATTGGAACCGGGTCGGGCTGGGCGTCCTGGCACCGTCACGTCCCGTAAATGTTCAGCTGGAGCCACGGACGTGAGCCGCGCGCAGCGGATCCATATCGCAGTCGCGTCAGTGATGTTGCTGGTAATGACAGTCGAACTGGCGATCTTGATCTACAACACACAATGGCTGCACGTTTTTCTGGTCCTGAGCATAATGGCCATCACCATCCTGCCGTTGATGCCAGGTCGGCGGTTCCAGGTCCAGATCCCATCCGAATTCCAGTTGATGACAATCCTGTTTGTATTTGCCAGCCTGTTCCTGGGTGAAATTCGCAGTTATTACGAACGATTCTGGTGGTGGGATATCGTCCTGCATACGACCAGTGGCCTGTTGCTCGGGATCGTTGGCTTTCTATTGGTCTATGTCCTGAACGAAAACCGGCGTGTCAACCTGACGATGCGGCCGCATTTCGTGGCGTTCTTCGCCTTTGTCTTTGCGGTATCCGTTGGGGCTCTGTGGGAAATTTTCGAGTTCACGATGGACCAGTTATTGGGTATGAACATGCAAAAGGCCATGTTTAATGATCCATCCGGACTGACCGACACGATGTGGGACCTGATCGTCGACACGGTCGGCGCGGCAATCATCAGCCTGTTTGGCTGGTGGTATATGCGACGCAACGAGCCGTCATTCATCGATCAGTGGGTCCGCAAATTTATTGATGCCAACCCCAGGATGTTCCGACGATAAGTTGGACCTTCAGGTACATTGAATCGTCGCGCTACAAGCACATAGACCGACCACCCGGAGCCAACATGAAACTTGCGATCCTGTCCCGACAACCACGTTCATACAGCACAAAACGCCTGAAAGAAGCTGCCCTGGAGCGGGGTCACAAGGTTCGGGTTCTGGATACCATGCGATTTGCACTCGACCTTGCCCACGGCGAACCGGACCTGGTCTACAAGTCCAAGCCATTGCCAATGGTTGATGCCATCATCCCGCGGATCGGCGCGTCGATCACCTACTTTGGCACCGCGGTTGTGCGTCAGTTCGAACAGCTGGATGTCTATACGCCCAACTCTGCGACCGGCATTGCCAATTCGCGGGACAAGTTGCGGGCACTGCAGATCCTCAGCCGCCACGATGTCGGCATTCCAGAGACGACGTTTGTCCGCGACCGTCAGGACGTCCTGCCGGCAATCCGGCGAATTGGCGGTGCGCCGGTCATTATCAAGATTCTTGAAGGCACCCAGGGAATCGGTGTCATGCTGACCGAATCTGAAAAAACGGCCGAAGCGGTTATTGAAACATTGCAAAGCGCCAAACAGAACGTCCTGATTCAGCAGTTCGTTGCCGAAAGCAAGGGCACGGACCTGCGCGCATTTGTGGTCGGCGACCGCGTTGTTGCCGCGATGCGCCGAACAGCCAAGGGCGACGAGTTTCGCAGCAACGTCCACCGCGGCGGTTCTGCAGAGTCTGTCGAGTTACCTGAGGAATACCAACGCTCTGCCGTTTATGCAGCGCAGATCATGGGCCTCCGGGTTGCCGGCGTCGACATGCTGGAATCCAACGACGGCCCGCTGGTTATGGAAGTAAACTCGTCCCCGGGTCTGCAGGGGATCGAACAATCTACGGGAATTGATGTCGCCGGCGAAATCATCACCTATATCGAAGAACACGTGTCGTTCCCGGAGCTGGACGTTCGCCAGCGCCTGACGGTCAGTCGCGGGTATGGTGTTGCCGAGTTGCTGGTGCCCGATGGCAGCGGGCTGGTTGGCAAGACCATCGCCGAATCTGGATTGCGTGATGCGGACATCCTTGTATTGACGTTGACATCGGACGGAATGGTCATTCCAAATCCACGCCAGACGCGGGTTTTGAAAGGCGGCAGCAGGCTGTTGTGCTTTGGCAAACTGTCCAGTATGCGCAGCCTGGTACCCCAGAGAAAGCGTCGACGGCGAAAATCCGGAGGCGCTGGAGACAAGTGAACCTCGACGGGGCGGTGCCCGTACCAGCCTGGCAAACCCACAATCTGGTCCTTGCCCACGACGTCAAGCCCGGCGAATCGCGTACTGTCCAGCTGACGATTTCAAAAAGCTACGCTGGGGCCGACATCCGCATTCCGGTATCAATCTGGCGAGGCGAGCAGACCGGACCGACGGTAGTCCTGACCGCAGCCATCCACGGCGACGAGATCAACGGGACCGGAATAATTCGGCAGATCCTCACCGACCGGGTACTGGACCTCAAACGCGGCACCTTGATCCTGGTACCCGTCGTTAACATGTTCGGATTTGAGCGTCATACCCGCTACATGCCGGATCGCCGCGACTTGAATCGTTGCTTTCCAGGTTCGTACAACGGCAGCCTTGCGAGCAGGATGGCCCGCAGCTTTTTCGATCAGGTTGCCCGCAATGCCGACTACGGAATTGACCTGCACACGGCAGCGGTCCGGCGAACCAACTTTCCCAACGTCCGTGCCGACCTGTCCGATCCTAAGCTGGCAGAGTTCGCCCGCGCCTTTGGATCAGAACTGCTGATCGACGGACGCGGTCCAAAGGGCTCATTCAGGAACGCTGCCTGCCGTGCCGGTTGTGCCACTCTGATTCTGGAAGCTGGCGAGGTCTGGAAGGTCGAACAGACAATTGTCGAATACGCGCTGCGTGGCATCCGCAACTGCCTGGCATTTCTGGAGATGATTGACGACGAAATGCGGCCTCTGCCCTATTGCATCATTACCGACAGTACAAAATGGATCCGCGCCCGCGAAGGCGGGTTCCTTACCTTTCACGCCGCCCCTGGCGATATCGTCGCCAAAGGAGATCCCATTGCGACCAATACCAGCCTGACCGGGGACAAACGGAATCTGGTCCGCGCACCCCGGGACGGGATTGTCCTGGGGATGACGACGCTGCCTGCGGTGTCACCAGGCTCACCAATCTGCCATCTGGCCTATGCAAAAAAGGGCGAGTTAAGAAAACACGAGCGGGCGGTTGGCCGTCTCGATGACGACAGTTTGTATGGTCGGATCAAGGACGATCTGGCCGTCAGCCTGATGGTCCGGCACCCCGACAGTAACTAGATTATTGGGGCGACTCAGTTGGTTTCGGGCATCATCCCGCGATAAATGTCGGCCAGTTCGCGTCCGGTTACATGGGACCGGGCAGGGTCAACAATCCATGTGCGACGGATCGCCTGGCGACCGAGCAACATCCGGAATGACATCGTATCCCGGTTGGTAAGCGTAAACTCAACCTTCTTGCGTACGCCCCCAAGCCGCAACACGGATTCAATCACCAGCCGCTTTTCGGAATGACCGCCGGAGTCGGTCACCCGGCGTTCGTCGACAATCGGTGCGGTGCAGGTAATTTCCAGATCCGAATTTTTTTGCAATGGATGGACGCCAAAAACAGCCCACGGCGCACCTCGCTGTACAAACGTGTCAACATAGAATGCGTGCAGGCAACTTGTCTTGGCCCCGGTATCCACTTTGGCCTTGATCGCCGGCAGCTTTAAACCTGGCAAGGACACCCATTCACGCCAGCCGATAACGGGTAAGTCGCTACTCACCAACGATCAGCACAGGCTTCGGTATCTTGCGATCCGTCGGACCGATGTCCGTTTCTACTTCAATCAGTGACATGAGTAGAGTGTACCCAAACGGCGGGCCAGGCGATCAGGCAAACTCCGGGCCAAACGTTTTCACTTGCGCAACAGCAGTTCGTCGGGGTCGACAAGGAACGGACGATCGGGCCAGTTCGGCGGCAACCGTTCCGGCAACATTAATCGACGCAGGTGCCGGAAATCGATTGTTCCCTGATTCGCCAGGGCCAGGGCAACCTCTCGCATCGGGACCAGGCCCCTTTCCAGCGCAATTCGTCGGAGCGATTCGACTTCCAAATGCCTGGAAATCGCTTCGCGCATCGGTCCGCTCACTGGCAAGTATTCGATGACGGCAATTCGACCGTACGACCCGCGCCCGTGGCACCGTTCGCAACCTGCGCCTGCATACGCCGTAAAATTCCCGGGAACGCCATCCGGAAAAACCTCGGAAACCAGATCAGGGTCCAGCGGAACCGGCTTTCGACATTCTGTGCAGATTCTTGGGCAAAGGCGTTGCGCAAAAATGGCCTGCAGTTCGGCAGCGATTGAATTAGGGTGCAACCCCAGGTCAAACAGCCGCTGAACGGCATCGACGGCATCGTTGCAGTGAAGCGTGCTCAGGACGAGATGGCCGGTCTGTGACGCTCGGGCGGCTTCAAGCGCTGTTTCGGGGTCCCGAATTTCACCCAGCAAAATGGCGTCCGGGTCTTCACGGACAATGACTCGCATGGCGGATGCAAAATTAAGGCCCAGCAGTTCATTGATCTGGGTCTGCTGGATGTTATCAATCGCATACTCGATTGGATCCTCAACAGTAATGACCTTGCGGGTCTCATCTGCCGACAGAATCGAAATTCCGGCGTACAACGACGTTGTTTTCCCGGACCCTGTCGGACCGACAAACAGGATCATTCCGGACGGACTGCCCAGTAACCGCTTATAGCGATTCCCAAGTTGCGGCGTGAATCCAACATCATCGATCGAGAACCGGCGTTGCTGGTGTGGCAACAGGCGAATGACCAGGTTTTCGCCCTCCATAACCGGCTGTGTTTGAATTCGCATGTCGATCGTCTGGTCGCTGAGCGTCCGCCGCATTCGACCGCCCTGCGGTCGGCGACGTTCGGTAATGTCCAGTTCGCACTGGATCTTGACGACATTGATTAACCCACGCAACTGGGCACCCGTCATCGGGAACTTGTCGATTGTTCGCAGTTCGCCGTCAATTCGAAACCGCAGTCGTACGTATTTGCTGAAACGTTCGAAGTGGACGTCAGTTGCCCGCTGTCCAACCGCATCCAGCAGGATCGCGCCCAGCAAGCCGACCAGATACGAGCGCGCCGCGAACTCTGTTTCCAGCAAGTCCGTCTGGTCACCGTCGTCCGGTCGTTGCTCTGGTTCGCCAGCCAACGGCGGGCGGTGCAACGGTCGGTCACTGTGCAAATCCATCCAGATCCGGGTGAAATCCGTTGGTGTCAGCATGTGGATCAACATGGCATCCGGGCCGACATCCAGCGCTCGGGAAAGCTCGTCGGGTCGGAAATTATGGCTGCTGGTGGCGACTTCGACCTGGTCGCCATCCCGACAGATCGGAACCGCACGATGTTTCAGCAGGTAGGCATCTGATACCTGCTGCAGCAAATCAGGCTGCAGACGTGGGTACAGGTCGTCGGCCGTCGAAAAGTGGAATCCCTGTTGTTCGGCCAGTGCGCGGTACAAATCAGCTTCTTCCAATGAAATACCGCGGGCCAGAAACTCGCCCAGACGCTGTTCAACACCATCGGTTGCCGCCGCAGCCGCTTCGACAGTTTCCCTGTCGACAAGGTTCTTTTCTACAAGGATGTCACCAAGTCGTTTAGCCATAGACTGGAATTATCGCAATTGATCAAGCCGCTGGCATTGACAGTGATCAGCTTATTCAAAAGGTCGCCACAGGACTCGGGGTCGGCCAACAAACGCGTAGATGCTTTCTGCCTGCAACAACGGAGGGTGGTAATTACACCGATTCCGAATCGTCTGGTTCGTTGCCGGCCATCCCTTTGCCAGCTGTCAATGCGACCGGAACCGGCCCTGTCGCCGACCCGGCATACAGACTGACATGCGGGAATGGGATTTCAATCCCCTCGGCATCAAACCGCGCCTTGATCTGTTCGTACATCTGATTGCGCATCTCCAGAAAGTTATCCTTCGCAGCCCAGACATTGAACTGGATGTCTATTGACGATGATCCATAGCCCAACAAGATTACGACCGGTACGGGCCGTTCAAGGCACAGTGGGTTGCCAGACGCCACATCCATCAGGATGTCCCGGACTCGGGCAAGATCTTCTTTGTACGCAACCCCGATTTTCAGGTCCGCACGACGGATTGGGAAACGCGTAATATTGCTGATCTGGGTCTTGATCAGCGTCTCATTCGGAATTCGGACAAACAGGTTGTCATAGGTGCGCAGTTTCACGCTGAGCAGGTCAATCGAAAGCACTTCCCCACGCGTACCGCCAACATCGATGACCTCGCCAACGGTAAACGGACGTTCACCCAGCAGGAACAAACCACTGATCAGGTTTGATGCCGCAGTTTGTGACGCGAAACCCAATGCAACCGTCAGGATTCCTGCTGCGCCCAGGACAACCCCAACCTCGATTCCGGCATTGTCCAATGCAGCAAGCACGGCAATCACAGCCAGGCCGTAAAACACAAATTTCTGTGCAACAAGCGCTGCCTGCTCGTTGTCCCTGGCAACCAGGATCCTGGCTGCCACCGCAGCCAGCCCCCTGGCGATCGCCAGGCCGACGACCAGGATTATCAATGATCCAATCAGGCTGACCACCGTTCCATCAGCCAGGATCCTGCGAAGATCGTCGGGCAGCAGTTCGGTCACCTAGATCAACCTTGCCGACAGATCTGTAAACGCATCAAAGGTCCGCAAAATCAGGTTGCGGTCCATGGCTTGGCGGGGTGTCCCGACCTGTGACCAACCCCGGTCGCTGGCATCTGCCACAGGTTTCAGTTCAATTTCCGTCGGGCGGTCATCGCGAACGGTTGCACGCAAACCCCGGGTCCAGTGACGGTTCTCTGAATCCCGGTACAATTCCAGCAGCATGATCGGTATTTTCAGATGGTCAACCGTAAATGGTTTAGTGCTCAGATTGTCAATTGTAATCGGTGTAATGGCACGATTGGCGCGTGGTTCGAACTCCTCGATTCCTGTTCGCGCTTTGGTTCGGGCAACGTAGCAAAGCTCTCCGGACCGAGTGTTTTCACCGAACCAGGTGTCCGATGGGCGAACTGTCGGCAACTGCAACAGCTCTGGTCCCGCGTCAGGATGCAACGCCATCCATAGCGCTGTCCCAACGTACAAATCGATCGCCTGACCGGGTGGTATCGACAATGGGATTTCCGGTTCAACGACATAAGATCGATCGCCCAGCACTGGCCGCATGGACAACTCGGGCGGCGACTCGGCAAATCCAAACCTGGCGGTTTCGAACAATTCCAGGTCATCCGGCCACTCTGTCGCCGGTTCGAACTGATCAAGATCAACGTCGCGATCCAGTCTCCAGGCAACCGTCCAGTCCCTGGGTTGACGACGGACATATACCGAAATCGCGCCAATCCGGAACCCGGCGTGTCTGGCTGACGCCAGCCGCACGATGGGGAACGGATCAAATTTCAAAGCCTGTTCAGTCACGGTTTGTAAAGATCCTGTCGATTGAGCCCACCCATAGAGTGTACTCAAACCCGTTGATCTAAACGCTACTTCGTGGTCTCCGGCATCGCATTGCGAAAATTGATGTCCCGTTGCGGGAACGGAATCTCCACGCCATTGGCAACGAATGCGGCCATTAGCGACTCGCGTACATCGGCAGCAATAAAATTTCGACGCCAGGGTTCGCGCGTCCAGATGTTCAAGACGTAGTCCAAACTGGAATCACCGAAATTCTTCAGCAGGACGCTCGGCTCCGGGTTAGCCTCAACACCCTCTGTCCCGGCAGCCACCATGATTGCTAATTCAACGACCAGTGCGCGATCCGACTTGTAATGAACGCCGAACTCGACCGAAATTCGTGATGTCGGATCTGACAGCGTCCAGTTGACCAGATTGTTCTCCAGCAGCACAGAATTAGGAATCATGACCTCGATGTTGTCCCAGTTCACCAACCTGGTCGCCCGCCAACCGATCTCCTGGACCAGTCCGAACTCACCGTTGACTTCAATAATGTCACCGACACGCACTGGCTGCTCGAAAAGCATCACCAACCCGCTGACAGAATTATTGATAAGGTTCTGCAGCCCGAAACCGATGCCAACGCCAAGCGCGGCCAGGACTGCAGCAATCGAACTGAATCCAACGCCGCTGACATCGAGGATAAAGACAATCGCAACCAGCCACATGACGACGTTGACCAGTTGACCAAACGCGTGGGCACTTTTCTCGTCCTTGATCCGTTTTCGAGCCATGGCAACAGATGCCGCGTGAACGCGATGGCGAATTGTCAAGAATGCGACAACCGCCAGCACAATCAAGAACACACGGATCAAAGTAATATCCTGGTTCCCGACCGAGAACAGACGAACATCCAGAACGGTGCGCACCTTCAGCAGCCACTCTGTTACCAATTCCATGTGTAACCTTGCGCTTTCGATACCTGTCCCGATTCGAAACAGGCGTTCATGCATGGTATCAACTTAGCAAGGCGAGAAACGGATTGCCGGGAACCTTTCTGCCTGGTGATGTGTCTAGAAAAACAGGGCTTGACAAAGCCCTGAACGTGATTATTTTTTGACTTGGGTAGAGGCAGGAATCTGGAAGGAGACAAATACGACGCCGCCCGCACCCACACATTTCCGGAGTTTATTTTTACCAAGGAGGATGATCCGATGAACATCATCAGATTTGATCCCTTTGTAGGGATCGACAGTGTTATGGATAATCACAGTCGCGTTGACCGGTCTGGCTGGAGCCGACCCCTGACGCCGTACGACGGACTAACGGCCGGGACATCCTGTCCCGCCATGGATATCACTGAAAGCGACCGGGAGTTTCGCCTCAGTATCGACCTGCCTGGAGTCAGCAAGGACAACATTGACATCCAGGTCCATGGCCGTAAGTTATCAGTTACCGCGACTCGCCCTGTCGACTACGGCAACGACGCACGATTGATGCGAATGGAGCGGTTCAGCGGCCACTGGCAGCGAACCATTGAGTTGCCTGATGCTGCGGGCGATGACTTGCGGGCGACGTTCGACAATGGTGTGCTCGATATTGTCGTTTCCAAACGTCCCGAAGCAGTTCCCAGGTCCATAAAGATTCGCTGAACTCAATTGCGGGCAGACGGTGTGAAAAGGCATCCGCCTGCCCGCCAGGAAATTGTCTGGAAGGAGGATGTTCGTGACCTACTCAGCGAAAGCGGTGGCCAACTGGTTCATTGACCGCGCCGTTCGGCAACAAAGTGACCTTACCCTGCCCCGTTTGCAAAAACTGATTTTCATGGCCCACGGATGGTCCCTTGCACTTTTGGACCGACCGCTGGTTCGGGATGGATTCCAGGACCTGGAAGATGGGGTGGGCATACCTTCACTGACCTGCGAATTTGGCAGGAAAAGCGGCCAGCCGATTCGAAGAAAGGCTGTGGAATCCTGTTTCGATCGGCACACTCGTACCGTCCGTTCTTACGAACCGGCTATCGATCAAATGTCGCCTGAATTGCAGGCCGTGCTGGAAAATGTCTGGCGATCATACGGTCACCTGTCCAACCTGGAACTGGCGCAAGCGTTGCTGGCAGTACCCGAGCCTGATGACAGTGTCTTCGCCAGTTCAGGTGCGAGGGCGCAGGTACATGCACCACCAGGCACTGCCGAAATAAATCGACATTTTGCCCTGGCAGATACAGCAGCGGTCGCTGGACAGGGCCACGTCGCCCCCTGACTCTCCGAACAATGATTGCGATATTCGTCCGCGCACCGCCCGGCCGCTAGCCGGACAGCAATGACATTGCCAACCAGGATACAAATACGCCAAGGCCGGTTGCGACAAGCACACCCAGCGTCGTGTCCCGGCGATCACGGCGACGCCGCCGCTTCAGTGTTTCTCGCAGGTGCGGGTCGGTCGATCGGCCGGGATCAACCTGTGCCGCCGGAGCTACTCCACCTTCTGAGTTCACGTAAGCCTCCCCACTCGACCGGCAGTGCCTGAAACATCCGCCGATTGCATCCAGTATATCGCGACGGACTACAATAGGTGACGTGACTAATCCAGAAACGATTATCCTGCCGGCCATCGCTATGGCTATTTATACGCTGGTTGCGCTGGGCGCGTTGGGGCTTGCCCGTTTGCGCGCAGTCAACCGACACCAGGTGGATTTTCGCTACTACCGCTTGTACAACTCGGGTACACAGCCGGATCAGTTGCAATTGCTGAACAGGCATGTCCAAAACTTGTTTGAGGTCCCACCGTTGTTTTATGCAGTTGTCATCCTGACGTACGCGTCTGAACAGGTGACGCTGTCGTCAGTGATTCTGGCATGGGGCTTTGTGGTCCTGCGGTTTGCACACGCCTGGGTACACCTGTCGACCAATTTCGTCCCGCGCCGATTCAAAATATTTGCTGCATCGATCCTGGTCCTGGCTGGGCAATGGATCCTGCTACTGGTGGCGCTGTTGAGACAAATAACCGTCCAGTAGTCGGCACCGTCAGCGCCGGAAATCCGGTTGAAATGACAATTTTGCCGACAACCCGGCGATAAATGCGGCACCTGGTTCACCCGGTCGGCGGCGAATCCCACCAGCCTTGAACTCTGTGCCCAGACGCATGTCATTCGCGATCGGCATCTCCCACGACACCCAGCCGTAGCCACGCAATTCCGCCGGGCGGTCCTGCAGCAATTCAAGGTCCTTGAGCCCGGTATCAGATCCATTTCCCCGCAATTGCTGGTACTGGTTGAAATCCTGCGCCGCAAAGACTGCCCCATACCGCAACATCCGGTCGCCACCCAGCACATGCCTGGCCGTTACCGTCGCCAGGTCACCGTCGGGACCGATCGGGCTGCCCAGCAACAAATAGTCCAGCGCATTTCCCTCGCGCCAGAAAAAGTGACGATAGGCAATGGCAGCCACGTGCGCATATTCGGCCCGCAGACTGACGCGACCGACAGGGTCCAACCGCGGCAGGAAGATTCCGCCTTTCCAACTGGTCAATTGGGTCAGAAGTTCGATTCCCGTATTTCGCGATTCATCGACCATCGCCTCCAGATACGCCTGCGCCCCGCGCAACCTGGGCACCGTTACGACCCCATCGATCGAAGCACGGCGATCGGTACGGTTGGATGTCTGTCCGTTGTCCAGGCGCCTTCGATAAAACCCCGCCTCGGCAAAAAAATCGACCGCGTCAAAAGGCGGCGCACCCTGCCCCCCCATTTCCAGCACGTGGGTTGCGGACATTTCCATCTGCGGCACAAACCGACCCGTAACCCGATAGCCATACATCCAGGATCCGTTCACCTCGCCGCGATCTTCCTGATACCCGACGAAAGCCCGCCAGCGACAGGCGC
>JBFJWU010000014.1:0-19506 GCA_041623475.1 bacterium
ACGCGGCACCGCGGGTTGCTTACGAGGCAGCGATGTCTTTGCGGCGTTATCGGTCCGTAGAGCTGGAGGCAACTTTAGTCGAGTTGCTCGAAGATCTGTCTCCGTATGTCCAGACCGCTTTGATTGAGTTCCTCGCCGAATCCGAAGACGAGACGATCCGACAAAGGGTGGTTCGTCATTCAGACTCAGACCTGTTTACGGAAGCCCCGCTGTTCGAATATTCGGGAGACAACGGGTGACGGCCGTGGTAAAAGAGGCGGTGGCACTGCTGGACAGTGAGTTCGAGAAGCTGCGCACACATGTCTACCGCCGCTGTGGCATATTTGTTGGCGACGACAAAGCCTATTTCCTTGAATCGCGGGCAATCAGTCGCATGGAAGCGCTTAACATGGACCGCTTCACAGACTATTTCCGTTACCTTGTCCTCGAGGCCGATGGCGAAGAGTACCGGCAGCTGATCAATTGTATTACCGTAAATGAAACATTTTTCTTCCGGGACTACCGGCAGTTGACCGGCTTCGCCGAAGAGATTCTTCCCAACGTGCTTGACGCGAAACGGCAGGCAAAGGACTATTCCCTGAAGATCCTCAGTGCCGGTTGCTCAACGGGCGAAGAACCTTATTCGCTGGCGATCATCCTGCGGGAAATGATTCCCGATTTCGAACGCTGGGTCATCCAGATCGACGGGATTGACATCAATACCGAGGTGCTGGAATTTGCCCAGGCGGCTCTTTATGGCAGCCGGGCCACGCGTGACATTCCCATCACCTTCCGCCTGACCTACTTTGAGGACGCCTCTGGAGATACGGCCGTCAAACCTGTTGTGCGCAACATGGTGCGATTTTTGCATGTCAACATGTACAACGCCGACGAGATCAATCGCTTTGCCGGCGTAGACGTAATATTCTGCCGCAACGTGCTGATCTATTTTGATGACCAGTCGCGCTCGCGCGTCTTGAATAATCTCTACAACATTCTCCAGCCCGGAGGCTACATATTTCTCGGTTACGCCGAATCGGTATCCCGCTACTCGGGTGCTTACGAAGTCATCAAGATCGGCGACCTGATTACCCACCGTCGTCCTGTACAGGCGGTGAAACCGTTAAAAAAAGGAGATGGCTCGTGACCAAACGTGTATTGGCCGTCGATGATTCGAAGATGGTCCGAGACCTGATGAGCTACATGGTAGCGTCGGGTGGCTACGAAGCCGAGACCGCAGAGAACGGGGCAATGGCCTTGGAAATGCTGGCACAGCAACGGTTTGACCTGGCGCTCGTTGACCTGAATATGCCGCTGATGGACGGTTACACTCTGGTTGAAAACATTCGTGGGAACCCTGAATGGGAGGATATTGCCGTAATTATTGTTACGACCGAGGCGGAAGCGGAGGACCGTCGCCGCGGACTTGAGGCGGGGGCCGACCTGTACCTGGTTAAACCGGTCGATGAAGTTGAGCTTCTGACCAATATCAAGATGCTGATTGGTGACCCCGATGGATAAAAACAAACTTCTGCAACAATTTGTCCAGGAGGCGCGGGAACACCTGAAGCAGGTTGAGGCCCTCGTTCTTGCACTGGAAAAAGACTCAGGCAACGTGGAAATTATCCACGAAATTTTCCAGGGGATCCACGGCATAAAAGGTGGTTCGGATTATGTTCAATTGCCCGGCATCAACAGCCTCAGCCACGAGATTGAGACGCTGCTCAACAGGCTGCGCCGCGAGAAACTGGCGGCGTCTCCTGAGCTGACAGACTTGCTGCTGGCCGGGGTCGACCTGATCAAAGATTGTATAGAAAACGTTGACGACCCCGACTATCGCGATGCCGATATCAATGACTACATTCAGCAGATCGGTGATGCGGTCGCCGAGGGCGGCACCAATGCAGTCAATCAGCCGGCCAGTGTTGCCAGGGACGTCAAAGCGGAGCTGCTGGATGTGTTCCAGACGACCGCGAATCAGCACCTGGAAACCCTGGAGATGGTGAAAACCGACCTCGAGTCCGGCGCGACGCTGGACAGTAAACTGAAACTTCTGCAGCGCTCGCTCAAGATTTTTCGGAATGCCGCGACCTACATTGATGCAGCCGGGCCGGCCGCCGCGCTGGACAACCTGCTTGACCGGATTGAACTGGACAAAGACCGACAGGAGTTCTTGCCCCATCTGGTGGCAACGATTGAGCAGCTGCGCCGGGATCTGGAGCAATTGGCGGCCCCGCACCCCGGGTCGGGTCCGGAATCAACGGCGGTAATGGCCAACAGCGACGCCGAATCAGTCCGCGATTCGGAAGCTGCGGGGACCGGGACAGGCGAAAGCGGTAGCCCCGGCCCTGCTGATGGTGATGCGACCCTGCGGGTTTCTATGCGAAAACTCGACGACTTCATGAATCTCGTTTCTGATCTGGTCCTGATCAAGAACTCGGTGTCGCATCTGATGGAACTGGCAAAAGAGGAGAAGCTCTCGGCCAAGTTTTCACGCGGACTGGCTGGCGTCTCCAACCAGGTCGCAAAAACATCCGACGGGCTGCAGGAGCAGGTCATGGCGATCCGCATGATTCCCACGAATTTCCTGTTCGAACGGTTCCCCCGGATGGCGCGCGATCTCGCCCGCAGCCACGATAAAGAGGTGCGGCTGGTTATGCTGGGCGGTGATACAGAAATCGACAAAGGGGTTGCCGAGTTGCTGGCAGAGCCCTTGATGCATCTTATACGTAATGCGATCGCCCATGGGATCGAGGGGGGCGATGAGCGCACCAGCGCTGGAAAGGCTACCATTGGCACTGTCACCCTAAAGGCCAGCAGCACCGGTGGAACCATTACGATTGAGGTAATCGACGATGGCCGCGGAATTGATCCGGCGCGAATCGCCGAGACAGCTCGGCGCGAAAAAGTGCTTTCGGCTGAAGAGATCGATGCGATGTCGGAGACCGAACTGGTCAACCTGCTGTTCAGACCTGGTTTTTCAACTCGGATGGCGGCAGATACGCTGTCGGGGCGGGGAGTTGGCCTTGACGCGGTTAACAGCAACGTCCGTAAACTCGGAGGCAACACACAGGTTGAGTGGGAACCCGGACACGGTACCCGCTTCAAAATCCGAATTCCAATAACGCTCTCTGTGATCGACACCATCGTCGTGCAGGCGGGCGATTCGATGTTCGCAGTGCCGTCGAGCTTTGTCGAAGAAAATATCAGCGTGGCGCCAGATCGCGTCTCCCGTCTCAATCATGTTCGTACCATTCTCTATGATAATCACGCCGTGCCACTGGTGCCGCTCGAGTCGGCGCTCGGCTTTCCGGATGAACGGGATGACAGCAAGGAGCACACAACGTTGATTGTCCGCCACGGCGCCGGTACCTACGGCCTGATTGTGGATCGGATCGTGGCGCAGCAGGATGCGCTAGTGCGGCCACTCGATTCGCAGTTGAGCAAACTGCAGCATTTTTCGGGAGCGACGGTCATGAATGATGGCCGCCTGGTCCTGATCCTAAATCCAGTTGGACTGATTGGAGACTCTGCCCGGGGAGCCGCAGCGTGAAAACCGTGCTCGTGGTCGAAGACAGCGAGCTCTCGCGCGGGTTTATCTGCATGGCCTTGAGCTCGCGGCCTGATATCAAAATCATCGAAGCGAGCGATGGACAGGAGGCCTGGGAGATTTTAGAAGGCAACTGTGTGTCATTGGTCATTACCGACCTGCATATGCCACGACTTGACGGATTCGGGCTACTGAAGAAGATTCGCGAAGCGGAACCAGTTGATGCTCATGTGCCGGTCATCGCCGTCACGACGCAAGGACAGTTGGAGACTATGGACGCCCTGGTTGATGAAGGTGCTGACGCCTGTATCGCGAAGCCTGTAACACCCCAAGCGCTGCTGCCGCTATTGGATCGCTACCTTTCAACACAGACGGAACCTCTGCAAAGCATTGCTCCATCAAACCCGGATCCTGGAGTAGAACCGGTATCGGGACTCGATCCGGATGAGGCTTCGGGGTTGGTTGTCATGGCCGCCGGCGCGGCCCGCGATGAAATTGTTCGCGAGCTTGCGGCGACACTTGGCGCCGAACCTCTTGTTGCCGAAACTGGAATGGAGGCCGTCGGCCAGCTTTTTCTGCACACAATTAACTATCTGCTGGTCGACATGTCGCTGCCCGGAAACGAAGCAGTCGTCTTTCTCGGGCAATTGCGTGGCAACCAGGCCTACAATTCACTGCCGGTGGCCTTGCTGGTAACGAAAGCGGTCGAACAGGATCTTGCAGAGCTGGACAACCTTGGCGCCGATCAGATTATTCCGGAATCCGTCGGGCCGGGCAAAGTGGCCGAACTGATCGGGCAGTTTCCTCTGCGGCCTGCAGATTGAATCGCTGAGAAATGTTCATATCAGACAAGGAACACTTGACCGAAGACCAGAAGCAACTCTTTATGATGCAGATGCTTTTCGTCTCGATCACCAAGCTGCACCAGAGCCTGGACCGCGATCGGATCAATCGCACAATTTTCGAAATACTGACAGATTTCGTCGGTGCGGCCAAGTCGGCCCTGATTGTCCAGACAGAGTGGGACTCGGAACCTGAAGTATTCCTGCAAAGGGAGCACTCGGGAGACCCCGGCACCGATGACGCCGGGGAGCTCACGGCTGAATTAAAGCGATTGCCTCAGTTCCGGAAGGTAATGGAGACGGCCAACTCCTGGTTCTATCGCGACCTGGAAAAGGGGATCCCCCAGGCCGATGAAACGGCATTGCCGGTCGGTACGCCCCTGGTCATCTACCCGCTACTCGTGCAGCGGCGGACGGTAGGTGTTTTTTGTGTCCTCGAATTCCTGCCACAAAAAAAGCAATTGCAGGCGATTGATTACCAGTTTTTCAACCTGCTTTCAGAGCATGCCGGCAGTGCTGTTGTTAGTTCCAAACTCTACGAAAAATCGGAAACGGAATTGAGTGCCCTAAAAGGGATCAGTGAAGTGGTCATGAGCAACATTGATCTGGACGCGACCACAGCCGCTGCCCTGGATCATCTGGCACGGGTAATCGATTCCGACAGGCTCTATTTCCTGTCGCCAACCGACGAGGGGCGCAATTATCTGGTCGTTGCAGGAAAAGGTGTAACCCACGGGCGACAAGATTTTGCCGTTTCGGCCGGGGACGAGTTGTTGGCCATGGTGCTTGCCGCTGAGGGCGAGTCCGTCTTTATCGGCCAGGAGAATATCGGGAGCGCGGAGATCCAGTCAGATCTGGAGCCTTTGCTTGGCGCGCAGCAGCTTGCCTGCGTCGTTTCCAAAGCGGGCGAGCCGCGTGGCGTCGTTCTGCTCGTGCGGACAGAGGCCGGCAAAGAATTCACGACCCAGGACAGGCACCTGCTGAAACTTGCCTGTTCCCAGATGGCAGTGGGAATTGAAAACGCGCTGCTCTTTCGGAAGTCAGAAGAGCAGCGCGAACAACTGGCCGAAGCTCGAGCCATCGCCGAACAGGCAAGTCGCTACAAGAGCGAGTTTCTTGCCAATATGTCGCATGAAATCCGCACGCCGATGAACGCCATTATAGGCTTTACTGACCTGTTGCACGATGAGGAAACCGATCCCGAAAAACGGCGCAAGTTGAACATTATTCACACCGCCGGCGGCGATCTGCTGACAATCCTCAACGACATCCTCGATCTGTCAAAAATCGAAGCCGGCAAGATCGATGTCGTTGTCGAGCCCTTTTCCCCGCGGCACCTGCTGGAGCAAATGCGCAATGTCTTTCTGTTCAAGGCGCTGGAAAAAAACCTGGAGTTGAAAGTGACCGGTGAAATCGGTCTGCCACCATTGCTGGCAGGCGATTCGCAGCGACTGGGGCAGATCATCCTTAATATCGTCGGTAATGCGATCAAGTTTACCGAATCGGGTTCAGTGAGCCTCGAATGTGACTGGCGCGACGACACTCTGCTTCTGAAGATCACAGATACCGGGATCGGCATGACGGAAGAGCAGGTGGCCAATGTGTTCGAGGCTTTTCGGCAGGCGGAAGCGACTACGTCGCGGACCCACGGGGGCACGGGTCTGGGCCTGACGATCAGCAAGAACCTGACTGAGATGATGAATGGTGCAATCGAAGTTCAAAGCGAGCCGGGGCAGGGGTCGATTTTTCTTTTGCGGATTCCGGCGACTGAAGTTTTCGAACCGGCGCAATTGAACGAGCCGGGAAGTCCGGAATTGATCGCAGACGGCGCCGGCAAGAGGGTTGCGATCGTCGAGGATGATCCCGCGGCAGTTGAGATGTTCAAGGCTGCACTGGACAAAGCGGGCTATGAGGCAGTGTTGATTGAGCCCAATGCTGACTTTGTCGAGCAGATTCTAGAATCCAGGATCGATGTGGTTTTGCTCGACATGGTAATTGATGGCAAGAATGGTTTGTTTTTCAATGACCTGCTTAAATCGGACGGCCGTACGGCAGCGCTGCCGGTCATCGTATGCAGTGTCGAGCCCGAGGGGGCGCTGCGCGGAACGTATGGATATTACGATTTCATCCGCAAGCCGATCGACCGGACCGAGCTACTGGCACGCGTCCGCGGGGCGTTGCGATTGGTACCTGTCCCGCGGCCGGTCTTCATCATTTCCAGTGGTGGAAACAACGGCCAGGCCATCGAAAAACTGGTCACCAACCCCGGCCGCGAGACCCACGTATTTAGGGCTATCCGCGCTGCACTGGATGCGATAAATGGTGGTGCAGAGCCCGGGTTGGTGGTGCTCGATTCAGATGTGATGACGGGGGATGACGACGAGGCCGGTTTCATCGACCTGGCACAGGCGGCTATGCGGCGGGACATTCCGATCGTATTCATCGATCCCGAAGAGCACGAGTCCGGTGTTGAGCGGGTTCTGGATCGTGGCTATGGCTTCCTGTCACGCGACCTGCGGATGTCGCTGGCGCGGATTGAAGAGCACATCGCCCGCGAAGAAGAGGTAGGAGAGGCCATGGTGCGGGAGTGGCTTTCGGCTCAGGGTATGCCTGAACTGAAAGATCTGCTGCTTGACAATCTGCGGCAGCGCCTGTTCGGCGAAATGCAGAAGCTCGAGCATGCAATCCGGCGGGAAGACTATCAGGAAATCCAGCGCCAGGCCCATACGGTAAAAGGATGGAGCGGAACTTACAAAATGACCGAAATTTCAGATACCGTATCGGCAATAGACGAACTCGCCGGTGCGGCAACAGTCGACATGGCTGGCATTCGTGCCCTTTCATACGAACTCGGGTTGATTTTGGCGCGGATACCGTCGCACTACGTGACCGAACGCCGCGGGCGCGGCGCGATCAACAGGGGCAATAGCGGCGTCCAGCGCGACTGCCCGAAAGACTATCGCGTGCTGGTCGTGGACGACAACGAAATGAACCTGATGCTGCTCAATACCCTGTTGGACCGCTGGTCGGTGCCCTATGACACGGCGATAAATGGCCGGGAGGCGCTGGACGCGCTGCGCGGCAACAGCTACGATTGTGTTTTCCTGGATATGGAGATGCCGGTGATGAACGGATGGGAAGCGATTGCCGAAATCCGCAGCGACGAAACGTTGGCCGGCAATTTTGTAATCGCACTGACAGCGCATGCGATGGGCGGCATGAAGGAAAAATGCCTGGCGGCAGGGTGCGACGAATACCTGACCAAGCCGCTGGATAAAGCAGCGTTTTACGAAATCCTTGATCGGCGCTTGAAAGCGTTTGAGCATCGAGCAGCAGCATCCGGATGAGGCGGCGTGAGCCGGCTTTACCGTGTAGAATCAACTGACCTGCCAATCACCTTTGACGTGCCTGATCGGCCTGCACCGCGCTCTCCTTTCCCGCATTCGAATTACCTAAACGTGGTGCGTATGGCCATTTCGAGCAATCCTGTTGTTCCCCCTCCTGCTACAGTCGCGCAGTTGTCTGATATTCGACAAATGGTCCATCGTCGTCTGGGTTGGCCGCCCGCTCTTGCCAGTCATGGCGACGATCGTGTTGCTGAGTTGGTCGCGGCAGGCATGACCGATGCCGGTATCGCCTCGCCAATTGCTTATCTGGCTGAACTGCAACGCGCTGACTCTCCCCTTTGGGGCTGGATTTATGCAAATTGGACTGTGGGGGAAAGCTATTTTTTTCGCACCGACAAGCATACAGCCTGGCTGAAAGATTGCTGGCTTCCGTCTCTGATTGCGGCGACGTGGCAAAGCGAGCAGCCGCGGATTCGTGTCTGGAGCGTGGGCTGCGCCGATGGCCAGGAACTGTATTCGATTGCCATGCTGATTGCTGATGTTTTGCCCGAGTCGGAGCGCGGCGGTATTTCACTACTTGGCACAGATATCAGCGAGCAGTCGCTGGCAGCAGCGCGCCTGGGCTGCTACCGAAGTCTCTCGCTCCGGCGCGTCTCGGCAGAGACCACCGGGCTCTATTTCGAGCGCAGCGAACGGGGCTGGCAGCTCTCTCCAGAGATCAAGGCGTTGGCGACATTCGAACAGGCGAATTTCGGCGGGCAGCACGCTTGGTGCCATAAAAACCAGTTTGACCTGATTCTTTGCCGAAATCTCGCAATCTACCTGGCGCCTGAGGCGATCCGGAGCATGCTGTCCTGTTTCTCCAGCACACTGGCAGATTCCGGGTTGTTGCTGTTTGGCGATTCAGATCTTGCACATGTTCGCTCGCCGGAGTCGCGTTCCGAGCTCGAAGGTAATTTCGATTTCCGGCGTTGCGGCATGGGTCTTAGGGTAGAACTCGGCATGCGCCGGTTGACTGTTGGCGAAGGCGAGAGCGGCGACCAGGTCGACAACACTGCAGGACCTCTGGCAAGGACCGAACAGTTCAATCGCGTTGCCAATCCGTTTGCCTGTACTGTTGACGGCCTGCTGGCGGCCGGTCGACCAGAAGCAGCTGTCGCGGCAATCCACTGGCGTACGATGGAAGAGGGGTTGACGGCACGGCGTACCCGGCAAATGGCCCAGGCGCGTTTCAATCAGCGCAGTTTCGTCGAGGCGGGGGACCTGGTCGACGACGCTATGCGGCAAGCGTGCGAGGCCGGAGTGCCTGATCCCTATTGCGACATTCTCAAGGCGCGACTGGAGCTCGGGCGAGGCGATTTTGAGCTTGCGTTCGACAGCCTGGCCGGCGAAGGTCATGGCAGGGGCCTGGTTGAAGCTGATGCCCTCTTCATAGAAATTGCCGTTGCGGCAGGACGTGGTTCAGAATGCGCCGGTCGTATTGACAGATTGCAGGCACGACTCGACACGTCCGGATGGAATGGTCCATCTCTGGCGTTCGAGCGCATTACTGTCCGTGGTTATGCGGAGGGCGTGATTCGCTCGTGGCGAGCCGTGGAAGCCGCAGGGTGAATCACGCCTGGACGGAAGGTGCGGTTCCCGGGGCGTCGGCCGAACCGAAAAAAATCCAGAATTCCATGCTGCCGTTGCCGCTGAACGCGAGCATTCGCGGAAGCGAGTTTTCGAAAACTATCAGTTCAGGTTTTTGATTTCAAATTCAGGCTTGATTCGCCGTCAGCTTTTCGGCCAGGCCTTATGGGGTCTAATTGTGTCCAGCGAATCCTGGTACGCCGACTGCCACAAATGCGTTTTCTTCCCGCCGGTTTCTTTCGCCATGGGCAGTGACCGTGACAGCGTGCAGCGGCGTTGATTCCAGCAGACTCGGAGGCCGCAGAAAAAGTACGCTCGAGATACTGGATCCCTCGCAAGTTTGTCTGCAATTCGCAGGCGTTGCTGCATCCATGTTGAAAAAAAGAGTCTCCGCTGCCCTGCAGGTGCATGGGGGCTGCGAATCAGGTGGGGGCCGTTACCGCTTCCAGGCCGGCAATTTCGCGGGCTTTCTGGCAATACAGGTCCATTGGCGCCTCGTGCAGCAGCATCATCTTCTGGGATGCAAACGAGCCTTCAGCGTGGATTGTGCAGACTTCGTGCCAGCCGGCGAAGTCGCTGGCGAACGTATGGTGGAGCATGCTCCACAGGCGCATCCGGGTTTCGGCGTTCCACCCCGGTGCACCGCCCAGATAGCGATCCAGATGCGGACGCAGCTTTTCATTCTGCCAGTCCTGCCAGGTTGGCTGGGTGACCAGCAGACCGCCGGCGATGTCCTGGACGTCGCGGACAAATTCGTGGAAATTGGAAGCAAAATGCAGCTTGGCCATGTTTGCCGACAACGTGTTGGCAACGTAAAGTCCTGACCCGCCATAGCCTCGCGCGACGGCGGCTCGCCGGTTGCGCGGCGATCTCCCGATCGCCTCGGCCTGCGGCCTCGTGCCTGCAGCCGCTTGCGATTTGGTGCCAGGCCCCAGGCACCAAATATCGAATCCGGTTCTCATGCGCCGTCTATAGTCGTTGCGATTATTTGCAATTGATTCCGGGTGCGGCGAGTTAATGCTTGCGTTTGGATGACAGCACCCAGTATCCTGAAAGCATGAAATCGGTGGAAGCCATAGAGTCCGCTGTCGAGGCGCTGTCTGGTCACGAATTTGAGGAGTTCAGGTCGTGGTTTTTTGACTACGATCACGGTCGCTGGGACCAGCAGCTCGAAAAGGACAGCCAGGACGGCAAGCTTGACGATCTGGCCCGGGAAGCGGCCCAGGAATATCGCGACGGACGTTCCCGACCCTTGTGAATCATTTCGCTACGTCCCGGTTCTGGGCGTGTTACGATCGACTTCCCGCGGATATTCAGGCCACTGCGGACAAGAACTTTGAATTACTCAAGTTAAATCCGCGTCACCCGTCATTGCATTTCAAGAAAATCGATCAATTCTGGTCTGTGCGTGTAGGACTGCGTTGGCGTGCGCTAGGTGTGCAGGTCGATGAAGATGCAGTTTCCTGGTTTTGGATTGGCAGTCACGACGAATATGACCGATTAATCGGTTAGCAGTCAGCCCGTTCTTGTCAGGGCGCAGGCGAGTGCGCCCAGTTGTACTTGGGGCCTGGAATCAGACTCCGCCACCGACGAACCATTGAGGCTAATAACTTCCGGAAAATATCGCGACTCTAATTGGCTAAACGCACCTTGCGGTATTTTTGTTTTGGGTGGCGGGGCGAGTTGGGGTATTGCATTTCGACCAGGCCCGATTGTATGGCTGGATTTAAATAGTTCTCGCGAAATGTTGCCCGGTGAGACAGGCCCAGTCGCTGCATTAGTTCTTTGGCGCTGGCAAACTGATCGCCGATGGCGGCCAGCAGGGCCTGGACTTGGTCGGTTACTTGGTCGGTTACTTGGTCGGTGGCGGCCAATGTGTCGCGGATTGCGGCCAGCATGAATGCCACGAATTCACCACCGTCACCCTTTTTGTCGGCGCGGCCCAATGCTGCGTAGTATTCCGCCTGTCGGTTGCGGACGACCGTTTCGACGGGCAACCACGCCAGTTCCGGCTTCCATTTGGACAGCATCAACGTCTGCCACAGCCGGCCCATCCGACCATTCCCGTCTGAAAACGGGTGGATGAATTCCAGCTTGTAATGAAACAGGCAGCTTGCCAACAGTGGATGCATGTTGTTGGATCCGGCCCAGGCCAGCAGGTCCGCCATCAGGCCCGGGACCCGGTCGGCCGGCGGGGCCATATGTACCAGGTTTTCGTCCTGGAAAATTCCAACGCCACCGGTTCGATAGCGGCCGGCATCGTCAGTCAGCGCGGTCATCAACAGCCGGTGGGCTTGCAGCAGGTCGTCCTGGCTGTCGACGGACCATCCGGGCATCGCCTCGTATGCGGCAAAAGCGTTTTTGACCTCCTGGATCTCGCGCGGCGGGCCGATGACCGGCTTGCCATCAATGACATCGCTGACCTGTTCCAGGCTTAGCGTGTTCTGTTCGATCTCCAGCGACGCCTGGATTGTTCGTACCCGATTGCCACGTCGCAGGCGGGGTGCCATTTCGCCGCTGCTGGCAACGGACCAGGCACCGATTCGCTCGCTGAGTTCGGCGATCAGGTTCAGCAGTTCTGTGGTGGGTTGGAATGGCGGCGCGTATGGCATGGCGTGGTGTCGGCAGTCGGGGTGACAGGGAATTATTAGATCATAGCCCCCCGGTTAAGGAAAAGCAGGGGTAACAGTGGAAAAGGTCGCGGACACGACACCATAGGATACGGCAACGGTCCGCCGGGCGGGATCAGATCGGACCGTTCATACGGATACCCGAGTGGCCAAAGGGGGCAGACTGTAAATCTGCTGGCGTCGTCCTTCGGAGGTTGTTCCCGTTGTTCCCAAAACGGGAATCGCTGTCGCGACTGCGCGACCTGCGGCCGCTCGCGATCTGGTGCCAAGCCCCAGGCCCCAGGCGCCGAGTTTCGAATCTCGTTTCCCGCTAAAAAGCCTCCCCACCCGGGAGGCTTTTTTTGGAATTCGCCCTCGCTCGCCAGTTGTTTTTGCCGTTCCCACGGCAAAAATCGCTGTCGCGACTGCGTTTCCTGGCCGTCCGCCATTCGCGGAAATCGGCGGGGTTGCTGGTGAGGATGATTTCGAATGTGCGCGGGCCGGGCGCAAGAGGCTGCCTTGGCTGTATGGGTAATCACCGGCTTCGCGAATGAGCGTGTCCCCCAACAGGCTCTGTCAGTCAAAGGGGGGGCGAGGTGGATGGCTTTTCGTCAACCGCGCATTTCCAGATGGGTCGCATTGCGTCGGGGCCGTTTTCGGCGACAATTCCGATCCCCTATAGCAGCCAGGGACAGCATTTTTGCGGCCAGTCGTACGTGTGAAATGACCACCTGGAATGATTACCCGCTGCGGTAGTAGCCGGCTGGCCAGTACTTTGTTGCAATTATGCAACGGCGCTGTAGATAGATATTGCAAGTTGGCATCCAAAAATCATTACTGTGCCCGGAAATTCTGGCACCGTCTTTGCTATTATGTTGTGCGCGTGAACAAAACCAAAGAACCTCAGGGGGCTTGCCCCATATCGACGGGTCTGGCGTTTTTTTTTGCACTCGAATTCAAGAATGTAGCCGTTCGGAAAACCGGACGGGAACAAGGCTGATTTGCCTTGAAAGGGCGTACCTAAACATGGCGGAAAAAGACAACGAAAAAAAAGGAAAGCAGCCCGGGGAGATTCCGGACGACTCTGGCGTTGAAGCCAAGGCAGCCAAGTCAGGCAAGAAAAAAATGCCACCACTGCCAGAAGGCGCCTCGCAATCCCCCGTAAAGCAGAAGACTGCTGGTCGTGTCGGCAAGGGGATTGACAATAGCGTCAAGGAACAGCGGGCTCGGGCCCGGCGCAAGGCCCAGCAGCTGAAGTCCAACCTCCGCAACCGTTCGACCGAAGAGATCCTCGGTACTGTGGTGACGTCTGCGGCCGAGTTGCAGGCGGCGACACAGGAGATCTCCTCATCGGGGCAGGAGCTTGCATCGACCATGGACGAGATCTCGTCGGCAGCACGACAAGCGGCAGCTGCAACCGCGCAGTCGACTTCGGCCGTCGCCCAGGTTTTGAGCGCTTCCCAGCAATCGCGCGAAGCGACGAATCTCTCGCTGCAGAAAATGGAGGATGTCGAACGCCTGGTGCAGGTCTCTGTCGAGTCGATGGGTGAACTGGTCGCCGGAATCAATATGGCACTTAACTTCAACACAACGTCAGCCGAAAACGTCCGCGCGGTTCAGGAGAACTCGCGTCGGGTACGTGAGACAGCACAAGCCGTCGCTTCGATTGCCGAGCAGATCAACCTTTTTGCATTTAACGCGGCGCTCGAGGCATCGCGTGCCGGGGAATTCGGGGGCGGATTTTCGATCGTTTCGGACGAGGTGCGGGCCCTGGCACAGCAGGCAGCTGCGGCATCGGCGAACATCGACACGATCCTCGAAGATATTGATGGGGCAGTTGTACAAGTTGTCGGTGATATCGAAAAATCGGTCACTGACAGCCGGGCCTGGGCCGATGAAGCCAATGCGCTTGCTGAGGCGCTGTCAAAAAGCACGTCCCGCATGACGGCGGTCCGCCAGAGCGCCAGCGAGATAGATGTGGCCGCAACCGAACTTGCCAACGTCATGCAAGGGGTAGACGCCGCCGCCGGCGAAATCAACGAAATGACGGAGCAGGCAGAGTCGGCCGCCGTCGAATCAAGCAGTGTGCTTGTCGAACAGCAGAGCGCCTTGCGCGGGATTCAGGATGCTTCCGATGAGCTTCTGGTAAAGACCGAGGCGGTTCGCAGCGGAGATGACGGAGATGAGGTTTTCGCCGAAATAGGCACGATTACCGACGAGCTTTCCGCAACCATCCAGGAGGCGGCCAGTTCTGCCGAGCAGATCAACGCCGCGGTGTCCCAGATTGCTCGCGCGGCCGACGTACTGGCAGCCCAGGCCGAGGCAAACGTGCCGGTCGTGCAGCGGGCGCGCAGCCGCGTCGGCGATATAGCGCAGCGCGCGGCATCGTCAGAAAATGCCGTCACCGAATTGCGCGTGCTGCTGGTTGAAAACGCCGAAAAAATGAACAGCGTCGTGGAAAATGTCGGTAGCGCAGCGGAACAGAATTTACATTACGCGGCAAATATCAAGCAGCTTCAGGCCGAGGTGCTGCGGATCGATGAGGTGATCGACTCGTTGATCTCTATTTCCGTAATGACCAATCTGCTCAGCGTGAGCGGCCGGATCGAAGGTGTCCGGGCCGGCGAGTCGGGAGCCGGATTCACAACTGTCTCCGAGGATATTCGGCAGCTTGCACAAGACACTACGAGCAATGTCAGTGCTGCGCGCCGAATGATTCGCGACATCCAACTGGCGGTTAGCGATGTAGTCACCGACCTGGAAAAAGCCGGAGTTGCTGTTCGCAGTGAAGCGGACAAGGCGAATCGGATAGCATCGCAGCTGCTGGTGATTGACGACGACATGGCGGCTATTCTTTCGGGGGTTCTGGAAATAAGCGCCGCGACCGCAGAGGCAGAACAGGGAATTCCCCAGATCGAACAGGCAATAGAATCGATTGCCCAGGCATCCAACCAGACTGCGGCGGCGATGACAGAAGCCTCGTCTGCAGCGTCCGAGCAATCCATGGCAATGAGTGAACTGGCGGATTCAGTGGATGATTTGGCAATGCAGCTGGGTGCATTGAAGCGGTGACGAGCGAACCTGCCAGCGGGGCGCCGGACGGGAGTTTCCTGTTTTTCGGCATCGGCCCCAACCGATACGGACTGCCAACAAGCCAGGTGCCGGAGGTGCTGTTGCGCGGCGATATGACCGAGGTGCCCGGATCTCCTGATTATATTGAGGGCGTGATGAACTATCGTGGCCGGATCATCCCGGTCGTCAATGGCCAGTCGCGGCTCAAACTGGAGGTCGAGTCGGCTGCTGGACAGTTGATTATCCTTGATGCAGACGGTTTTTCTGCCGGCCTGCTGGTTGATCGGGTGTTGGAGATCGGCGCCGTGAAGACGGAAGAGACGGATGCCACCCCCGATGTGATCAACGATGGCACCGCCGGGCTTTTTTCCGGGCTGGCGCGGCGTGATGGCAATTTAGTGGGGCTGCTGGATGTCGCTGCGTTGGTCGACTTTGAGCTCGACCAGCAATTGCACAGAGAGCTCGAGGTCGACCGGCGACAACGCAGGGTTCGCGCATCAACCCGGGATGCTGCAGACGGCCGTCTTTTTGCCGTTGTGCGTGTGGGTGACGAAGAGTATGGCCTGGATGCTGGCCTGGTTTTTGAAGTGGTCGGGGCCCTGGCGACGGAGCGGCCGGGTCGAGTTCCCGGATATGTTTCTGGCCTGGCGCCATTCCGCAACCAGACGATCGCCGTGATCAACATGCGCAAAAGGTTGGGTGCTCGAGGAACGGCTGCCGGGGCTCCGGGCAGCGTGGTAATCGTAGAAAGCGCCGGCACCCTGGTCGGCGCTGAGGTAGACGAAATCGTCGAAATCGTGGCGTTCCCCGAATCGGGCATGAAACCGATCCCCGATCTGATTCGCGGCGAAAATGACCACTTGGCCAACGTGGCAATCGACGAACTGAGCGGCAGGGTCATCGCAGTGATTGATACGGATCGCTTGATCAAGTCCGAACACTTGAAACGAATCGACAAACTGAAAGAAAAAGCTATGCCGAGCGAACAAGAGCCGGCGGAGTCGAGCGCTCGCGCCGAAGCAGATACAGAACTGGTTGTCTTCTCTGTCAACGATACCCACTTTGCCCTGCGCAGCGAACAGGTCCGCGAAATCCTGGCCGCGCAGCAGACGACGTGGGTGCCCTACGCACCGCCGTACATCGATGGCGTGTTCCAGCTGCGCGGCGAGGTGATTGCCAGCGTCAACATCTGGAAGCGGCTCAATCTGGCAGATTCCGACCTGCAAGACAAGACTGGAAAAATGTTGATCATCGCTCGCGATGGGGAGCATTATGCACTGCACATAGAAAAGCTCGAAGAGATTCGCCGAATTCCCAGCAACCAGATCGAGCCGCCACCAGGAATTGTCCAGGGCGTCGAGGCACGGTTCCTGAGCGGTATCGCTGCGACCGAGGACAGCACTATCCTGCTGCTGGACCCCTCGGTGTTATTTGATCGAACGATCGACATGCAGAAAGAAGACAGTCCGGGAACCGGCTCGGCCAGGGGGGACGATGATCGCGGAACACCGGCAAACTGAGCATCGCCCTGTCGTGACGAATAAACGAAAGATCAGGGTGCTCGTCGTTGATGACTCCGAGTTGATGCGCCGCGAGATAAGTCGTGGACTGCGAGCAAACCGGCGGATTTCAGTAGTTGGCACCGCCGAGAACGGTGAGCAGGCGCGCGAACTGGCCCGGGAGCTCAATCCCGATGTGATTACGCTGGACGTCAATATGCCCGGCATGGATGGATTGACCTGTTTGCAATACATCATGATCGAAAATCCAACGCCCTGTGTCATTGTCAGTGCCCTGACCGACGAAAGTGCGATCGAAACTTTCGAAGCCTACGAGCTTGGTGCCGTGGCTGTGGTTGAAAAGCCTCGCCAGAGCAAGGGCGAACCGCTGCAGTTATTCAAGCGGCGCCTGGCCGCCAACATCATACGTGCCAGCCACGTTGACATGGAAAACCTGACACGCGCCGAGTTAAGCGCAGCTGTCGGTCCGAAAAGCCGTCAGGTGCCGATGGTTGACCAGCAGCCAGAGGGCCGCATTGCCCGACGGGTGGTTGTGATCGGCGCCAGCACCGGGGGGCCGCGTACGTTGATGGATGTGATTCCCGGTCTGCCACCTAACCTGGGCGCCGCAGTCATCGTGATCCAGCATATGCCAGGAAGCTTCACCGGGGCCTATGCCCGGCGGCTGAACGACTATTCGCAACTGCCGGTTCACGAGGCCAGGCAGGGAGAGTTGGTGATCGAGAACCACGTTTACATCGCACCGGGCGACTATAACCTCAGCATCAAGCGTACCGGGACCGGCCACCGCTCGGAGATCGTTCTGGAAGAGGGAAGTGGCGACGAATTCATTGTGCCGTCGTTTGATGTCGCGCTCGACTCGGTCATTGAAGTTTATGGGAAACGTACCTGCGGCGTGGTCCTGACGGGGCTGGGCAACGATGGTGCCAAGGCGATGGCCAGGTTGCACGGCATGGGCGGTACCACTATCGCCGAATCAGAAATATCGGCGGTGATCTACGGAATGCCAAAAGCGGTCGTAGACCTGAAGGCGGCAAGCCGGATTGTCCCGAGCCGGAAAGTTGCCGAAGCCATTGTCGAAACTATGCCGCGAGCGAATGGCGACGATGATGCCCCCGAGAACAGTCGTGAGTGACCTGCGCCAATTGACCGCCGCCGAGCTGCAGGTCATCCTGGCAGACCCGGCTGACCCACAGTGCGGCTTTGCCGCCCTCGAACTCGGTCGGCGAAACGACTCTGACAGCATCCCGGCGCTAATTGCCTGCCTGCAAGTGGCCGACCGCGGCGTTGCAGAATCGGCCGAGGCCGCCCTGGTCTCGATCGGTGGTGAGCACTTGAGCGCCCAGTTACAGGATTGCCTGCGTTCGGAAGACCTTGGCCTGCGCAACCTGGCGATTGGCATTCTTGAAAAGCTGGGCGATGATGCGGTCGAAACCGTAACACCTCTGGTTAAGGACACTGACCCCGATATCCGGTTGTTCGCCTTGGAGATTCTGCTGCGGATAGGCCGGCCTTCGGTGCTTGCACCAGTGCTCCAGGCACTTGATGACGAGAACGTAAACGTGGCAACGGCTGCGGCCCGGTCCCTGGGCGCACTTGGGATGGGGGAAGCAGTTAACTTCCTGGTGCCCTGCCTGGAGCGGGAAAACTGGCTGGCTTGTGCAGCGGCGACCAGTCTGGGCCAGCTTGGCGGCGAGGACGCGTTGCGGGCCTTGATGGAATTGCCGGAAAGTGCCCCGGGTACCTTGCGCTTTGCTGCGATTTCAGCACTCGGAGAGCTGGGCGATCCATCGGCAATCAACTATCTCAGGACAGTCGTTGGTTCGGGGCCCGGTCCGCTGAAAGAGCTGGCCGTACAGGCAACCGTCCAGATTCTTGACAAAGCCTATAACGAGATTGTCGACGACGCCGCAGAATACCTCGGTATTGAAACGCTGATCAAATTTCTGAAGTCGAAGAGCGAAAACACCGTTCGCAGTACGGCGAGCCTGCTGGCTAAATTGAAACGAGAAGGCCTTGAGGCCGCTCTCTACGAACTGCTTCTGGAGGATGATCGCGAACTGAATGTCCATTTAGAGCAGATCCTGGTTCAGCGTGAACTCGAAGAGTTGCGCCCATTGGTACGGATCCTGGATAACCGTTCCCTCTCGTTTCATACACACCGAACCTGCGTGCGGGCCCTGGCGGCCACCGGCCAGGACGAGGCGATTGAGGCGCTGGTGGCGCATCTGCGTTACGGCGACGCGGGGCTGAAGATGGAGTTGGTCAGGGCATTGGGCCAGTTCAACACGCCTGAATCGATCGCCGCGATTGTCCGCCAGACCGAGGCAAAAGATGAATTCGTCCGCTGCACATTGGCGGAAATTCTTGACCCGAACCGATCGGAAGATGAATTTGCTGCTGCGATGCAACTTTGTGGTGACGCGTCAGCCGCCGTGCGCAACAAGGTGCGAGAGCGGTTCGGACGACTGATGAACAGCGAGCTGCGTTCCCGCCTGCTGGCGGAACTTGAGGAAGCAAAGGGTGTCACGCTGGAGACCCTGGTGGCGCTGCTTGGATCAGGCACGGACCGCGATCTGGCTGAGCGGTTGCAGCAGATGCTGCCGGATGCGGACGAAGGCCTGTTTGCGGCAATCCTCCGGGCCCTGCCAAACGTCGTCGACGACCTTGGTGAGGCGGCGGTTGAGCAGCTTTCGTTGATTTTGAAGGAGCGGCTGAAAGATTCGAACGCCGGGATTCGCCTGGCAGCTGTAAAGGCACTGCGTCATTTCCACACCGGAGTTGCCGCGAACGATTTCCTTGAGTTGGTTGAAAGTGACGCGGCACCGCGGGTTGCTTACGAGGCAGCGATGTCTTTGCGGCGTTATCGGTCCGTAGAGCTGGAGGCAACTTTAGTCGAGTTGCTCGAAGATCTGTCTCCGTATGTCCAGACCGCTTTGATTGAGTTCCTCGCCGAAT
>JBFJWU010000015.1:0-19031 GCA_041623475.1 bacterium
GCGGGTTAGTCCCTGGCGAACGATTTCGTGATCATCCGCAATAAAAATACTGATCAATGGACAATCCCCTGTTCATCGGGCCCCAGTGGCAACAATGCCTCGACGATTGTACCGCCGGCATCCCGGGGTCGCACATCAAGGTATCCCCCTGACAAACGGGCCCGCTCGCGCATACTGGTCATGCCCAGGCCATTTCCGGCCGGGCGTTCCGGCGATATCCCGATTCCGTTGTCCTCAACAACAACCCACGTGTTCCCACCTCGTGTTCCGATACCAACCCTTATTTCGTCAGCATCCGCGTGTTTGACAACGTTCGTAACAGCCTCCTGGATAATTCGATAGACTGCTGTTGCCCTGGCCGGGTCAACACGCAAGTCATCCAGTTCGTTGCGGAATGCGACCCTGATACCGACCCGATCACCGGTTTCGCGAAGCAGGCTCTCGATCGCGGCCTGCAGGCCCAGTTCATCCAGGATTCGCGGCCGCAGCTCGGATACAATCCTGCGCGTCGTCTGGACCGTCCGTTCGACCAGTTGATCCAGGGTCCTCAGCCCGACCGCTGCTTCCGGCGTGGGCGTTCCGATGGTCTCGCGCAGGACACCGAGTTCCATCCGCAATCCGGTCAGGATCTGGCCCAGTTCGTCGTGAAGTTCGTATGACAGACGTGCCCGTTCGCGTTCCTGGACGGACTCCAGCTGCGCCGACAAATGCCGCAATTCTGCCGTTCGTTCTTCGACCCGCTTTTCCAAAAGATCACGGGATTGCCTGATTTCCTCTTCTGCCAGACGCCGGTCATGGACGTCGCGGCTGACCCCCAGGATCGCCCGCGGCGATCCGTCATCATTGCGCAGAAATGTCAGGCGTGATTCAATCCAGCGCCGGGATCCATCCGCCATGGTCATCTCCAGTTCCACCTCGCGATAGCGGGACGGATCGCTTTCAGGATCGTCCTCGGCCGCAAGTTCATCCGCCACAAGTTTCCGAAGCGTCGACAACGCCAACTCCGGAAACGTCTCTTCGGGACCAAGCGCCAGCGCCTGTTCCACCGAAAATCCCCGCAGTCGGGAAACGGACGGACTGATGTAAATCGCGCCAAGGTCAAGGCCACGGATCCAGATTTCGTCGGACACATTGTCTGCAATCAGCCGATACCGTTCTTCCGACCTGCGCAGTTCCTCCTGGGCCTGGATCCGATCCGAAATATCACGGGCAATTGCCAGGTTCAAAGTCTGGCCCCCGAACTCGATCAAACAGGGCCGGACCTCCACCGGTATCCGCGAGCCATCCTTGCAGACGTGTTCGCCGTGCAGTGTCAACTCCTCGCCGTCCGATAACCGGATCATGAAGTCGGACCAGATGTTGTGGTCGACACCTGCTGCGATCGATTCGACGTGCTGTCCAATCAGCTCGTCCCGGGAATAACCAAGCATTCGACAGACCTGATCGTTGACATCCCGTATCTCGCCGTCCAGCGAAACAACGTAAATCGCATCCGGGGCATTGTCAACAAGTTTGTGGAAGCGTTCCTCGCTTTCACGCAAAGCGCGCTGGGATTCGATTCGTTCCTCAATATTGCGCATGTAGCAGTTAAAACCGATGACCTGGCCTTCGTCGTCCTGGCGAATCGACATCAACATGTCGACCGGCACCAGCGAACCGTCCGTATGGCAGATCACGGTTTCGCCAGCCCAGAACCCATAATCCATCGCCCTGGGCAACCATTGTTCAAAGAGCCGATCAGCTTCTTCATTTGGATGGACGCTATGCGTCATCGTTCGCACATCCGTATCCGGCGGCAATCCCATCATCCGCAGCCCCGCTGGATTGATATACTCGGCTCCACGATCCATTGATGCGATACCAATGAATTCAGGACTGCTGCGAACCATGTCCGCCAGTTCACGGATTTCCCGGGTTGCCGCCTGCCGTTCCGTCGTATCGCGGATGACGGCAACGATATAGGGATTATTCTCGACCTCAACCCAGGTGATGTGGCTCTCGACAGGAAATATGGTCCCGTCGGCCCGTTTGTGGCGGTTTTCAATAAACAGGTGCCCGTCGCGTTTTAGCCGGGCCGCGAAACGCGACCAACTGAAAGCTGGTGGCAGGTCAGGATCCAGGTCGTAGCTGACTGTGCCAATCAACTGGGCCCGTGAATACCCCAATTCGTCGACGGCCGCATCATTGACATCGAGGATAACGCCACTGGCGGCATCAATCACGTGCACCGCATCGCGGGATTCGTCCATCAACTGCCGAAACAGTTTTAGTCGTTTCTGCGCGCCCCGTTTTTCGGTCATGTCGATGACAGTAATCAGGGTTGCCGGCTGTCCGTACCATTCGATTTGCCGATCTGCTATTTCCAGCCACAAAGGTACCCCGTCGGCCCGGTCAATTTCGATTTCGACGGTTGATACCGGGTCGGTCAGGAAGCCCGCGCCCGTTTTCGCCCCTACCTTTACCAGCAGGCGTCTGAGTTCGGCAGACGTCAGCGCAGCGCTCCCGTCAGTAATGCCCAGCATTGAAGCAAGCGATTTGCTGACAAAGAGCGGTTGGCCGGCCGCGGCAACGACAACACCCTGCTGGCTGCCGTCAACCAGTGTCCGGATGTTGGCTTCGCGCTCTGCCAGGGCTCTTGTTGCGGTTTCCAGCTCTGTCACATCCTGGCAGGCCCCTGTCAGTCGAACAGTGCGGCCCGTTGCATCGGTCAGGCAGGAAACGACAGTACGGATCCACCGTATGCTGCCATTGGGCAGCAGTAATCGGGACTTTTCGCTGAAGTCCTGGCCCTGTCGTATCGCCCGCAGGAGCAAATCGCTCAGGTTTGCGCGATCATCCGGATGCACAAGATCGAACATCTGTTCCTGATCAACATACGAATCCTGCGAAGCCAGCCCGAATATTCTGTGCATTTCAGGCGAAATTTCTACGTGGTCGGACGATACATTCCACGACCAGCTGCCGGTGCGTGACAACTGTTGAGCCCGTTCCAGTTCGCGCGCCTGTCCAGCCAATGCTTCTCGCGATGCTTGCAATGCTTCCACGACCAGGGCGCGTTGCCGTCGGTACATCCAGGCCAGGAATCCAACAACCATAATCGATGCCGAGGTTCGCACCACCGTATCGATCGCCGGACTCTGGAGGCCCCATTCCGGCCCCCTGAAACCGTTGGCTTCAAGAATCGCGAACGCCCCGATCTCCAGCGCAAACAGTCCACACATCACAATAAACACGCGCATTCCAGAAATGAACGGGGCCAGCCCGAACAGCGCGAAATTCCAGTAAATCGCCGGGGAATGGATGCCGCCGGTGTACCAGATATTGGTGGCAAGGATCAGTTTGATCCCCACCAGGAATGCCGCAGCGGCAAAATCAATGCTGGCACCGCTGCGAATCCAGACAGCCAATGCCAGCGACAGGGAACCCGCGACGACTGCGAGAATGACTTCCGCGTTGTTCAAAAATGGGCGAGCCAGATGCGCGCTGACGTACGCAGCACTGACTAAAACCCCCAGCCAACCAACTCCGTTCAGGATCCGGGCCTTGAGGTCGTCCTGCGCACCTGCCTGTTCGGCAATGCGCGCGAATTCATCGGGTTCCTGCAACGGGTTGGGCACCAGCCCGCTGGGGATCGCATCATTGTCGGCTGGACGGCTCATTTAACCAGTCTAAACCATTGCCCTGACAATACAAAACACCGTTCTACAGCGTCAGGGACAGACATTGGCGAGAACGGCAGTTCGATTGTTATGCTGACGCATCAAGTGCCGGCCGTTACGGCCGTCGAATCACTCAGTAGAGAAGCGCATTGATCGAATACATTCGCAGTTGGCTGGATCGCCGGTTTTCGGACCCCCGGGCTGTCGCCCTGACCGTTGTTCTGGTCATCGCGGCGGTACTGATCTGGCTGATGGTTCAGATGCTCGTACCGGTCCTCGTCAGTATCATCCTCGCCTATTTGCTGGAAGGAATGGTCGAGCGTCTGCAGGCCCGGAACTTGCCCAGAAACATATCGGTCTACACCGTATTCCTGGTCTTCCTGACGATGCTTGTATTGGGTACTGTCGGCCTGTTGCCATTGCTGTCACAGCAGGTGTCCGAACTGGCCAGGGAATTGCCTGTAATGATTAACCGATTCCAGGAATGGCTACTGTCCCTGCCCAATGCGTATCCGACGCTCTTCGACGAATCCCAGATCAGGACGCTGATTTCGTCGGTGGCGGGTGAACTGGGGCAACTGGGGCAGCAGGTGGTTGCATCGTCGTTTTCAATTATTCCCAACCTGATCGCGATCCTGGTCTACCTGATCCTGGTGCCGCTGATGGTCTATTTTTTCCTGAAGGACAAGGAAGCCATCGTCCGCTGGGTCCTGCGCTTCCTGCCCAGCGACCGAAGCCTTGCCGGCGAAGTCTGGACCGAGGTCGATATCCAGCTGGGCAATTATGTCCGCGGGAAAGTCATCGAAATTCTGATCGTCGGCACCGTCAGCTATGTCACGTTTGCTATTCTTGACCTGAACTACTCGGTACTGCTGGGCGTAATTGTCGGACTGTCGGTTGTCATTCCCTATGTTGGCGCAACCGTCGTCACGATTCCGGTCATATTAATTGCCCTGTTCCAGTGGGGTTGGAATCCCGGGGCTGCCATCGTCATCGTTGCCTATCTGATCATCCAGGCTCTTGACGGCAACATGTTGGTACCATTGCTTTTTTCTGAGGTCGTCAACCTGCACCCTGTCGCAATCATAATTGCGGTCCTGTTTTTTGGTGCGCTGTGGGGTGTCTGGGGCGTATTCTTTGCAATCCCGCTGGCAACGGTTGTCAACGCCGTCCTCCACGCCTGGCCGGATGCAACAGTTGACGATTCACAGGCGGCCACCTAGCTGTCAGCCCCCCCCGAAAACCCGCGGAAAAATCAGGTTACTGGCGGCTTTGTATTCGTCCCAGCCATCGTGGCGCGATATCGACTTGTCTTTGCGTCGCATATTGGGAACCCAGACCAGCACAACAAACACCGCAAGCGCTGCAATCGGCGCCCAGTGCATGGCCAGCGCACTGAATCCCAGGTAAATCAGCAGTTCGCCAAAGTAATTTGGATTGCGGCTGCGCGCCCACAGGCGCGAGGTGATCAGGCCCCGCTTCAGTTCCAGCGTGACATCCTTTTGCATGTCGGATGTGAAATGGAAAAACACACCAAACACATACATCGAGACGCAGGTCCCAACCAGCCAGGCTGGGGCTTGCAGCCCCTGCGACGTGATCAGGAACGGTGCAATCCAGTACAGGCTGAGCCCGACCCAGATGACCAGGCCGTCAACCGGCCGGGCCCGACGTTCCCAGTTTTTGTCGGGGAAGATTCGGCTTTTCATAACCCACAGGACACCGTACGTACCGTGCAGGGCCAGATAGACCCACGCGGTCGCATTGTCCCACTGGTCAAACCAGGCCATCAGCCCCAGCACAAATGGTCCCGTCAGTCCCTTGTGGGTATCGATGTAATGTTTCATCTTCATCGTTTCCGCTCCGTTGCTTTTGTTTGAGTCGTTATTGTCGCCAGGTTAATGCGAAACCCATCAGGCTCGCTGTTGGGCCGATTGAGCATTTGTCTTGCTGCCTGCTGGCCAAACCATTCATTCGAACGCCTGGGTTGCCGCGCTGCTAACCGTTTCATTCTGGCAGCACAGCAAGCTTTGCCAGCAGATTCCGGACGCCGCTTTTATCCGTTACGGCCAGCTGCATGATTGCATCGAAAAGGATTGTAAACTCCGGTCCGCCGGTCGTCCTGACATTGGCGATAAACTTGTCACGAAGCTGTTCCGGAGTTGGCGGATTCCCCGGGGATCCCGGCGGATCGTCGACTGTCACCTCCATCCGTGATCCGTCGGCGTCGATGACGACCAATGTACCGCCCCATGGATTCGAATCAAAAGCCTGGTCGGCCAAAAACTTGATCCTGGCGCCCAGTTCCTGAATATCGGCGCGCCGAACCTGTTCATCCGTAAACGCGTCCAGGCCAGGCGAACCGACCAGTAACGTTCGCGCGACACAATATTGCAAACTGAATTTGCCTTGCAGTCCGGTTTCAGGCGTCTCATAGATGCAGACTTCAGGAACCCTGCGACTGCAGCGAAGTTCAATATGATGGACCTGGTCGGCGTTAAGCCCCGAACGTCGCAGTTCCTGTGCCGCCGAAATTGCCCAGTGGCTGTAGGCACATGAGGGCCACAATTTGTAACCCAGTCCCGGATTCAGCAAATCCCACTGGTTGCCTGTCGCCACCACATTCTTGAAGTCGTCAGGACTTGAATCCCCACCCAATGCACGGATGAATCCAACGGGGCCATCGAGTGCCGCTGACGATGCGGTTGCGCCCGCTGCCGCGAGACGCGCCGCTGTTACGCCGCCCCTGGCTGCGTGCCCGGCGTGAATCGGTTTGGCATCGGTGCCAAAATTCTGCCGCAATCCGCCGGCAAACGACGCCGCCAGCGCGATCGCAGTCGTCGCCTGTTCCGAACCGGCACCCAGCAGTCGAGACACTGCCGCGGCCGACGCCACCGCACCGAGAGTCGCGGTATTGTGCCACCCCCGTTCGTAATGAGCGCTGCCGGAAACCAAACCAAGCCGGGCCCCGACTTCGTAGCCAACGGCGTATGCATCCAAAAGCCGGAGACCAGACGCTTCACACGTCTCGACAACGGACAACAACGCCGGGACCAGGACCACCGACGGGTGTCCGATCCAGCTGGTCAGCGTGTAGTCGTCGAAATCGAGCGCATGGCAAAGCGCGCCATTGGCAAACGCAGCCTGTTCCGCAGCAGCCCGACGCCCCATCCCGATTACCGGGCTGGTATCGCCTGGTCCAGGTGCGTCCAGCCATGCGCGAACCAGGTCTGCAACAGGGTCATTGCGGATCACGGCCGCCAACCCACAACCAATGACATCGGCGATCGCCAGGGCCGCCGCCCGGCGCAATTCCGGCGTAAAGGACAAGTCAGGATCCACCGCAAACGCACCGAGCGCCGGGGCCGCGTACCGGTCGCCGTTGTCCGCCGAGGACGTCACGCCAGTTGAACCAGTTGCAGGATTTCGGCCCGGCCCTTGACGCTGACGTCTGGATGCATTGCGACGGGCTCGGGCCGCGTGTCCAGGGCACTCCAGACGGCTTCGGACACGAGAATCTGCGATTCAAACTGCTTGTTCAGTTGCTCGATACGCGAGGCGGTGTTGACGACATCGCCGATGACCGTATATTCCTTGCGCTGGTGGGATCCAATGCTGCCCGTAACAGCCCTGCCGGTGTGAAGCCCGATCCCGACCCTGGTCGGTGGTATTTGCCCGGATTCCGTCTCCTGGGTAACCCGCTCGACAATTTCAACGCTGGCCCTGACCGCGTTGCGACAATCCTGGCCTTGCGACAAGGGCGCCCCAAAGACTGCCATAAACCCGTCACCGAGAAACTTGTTGATGATGCCGTCATTTCGATTAATGATTTCGATCATGAATCCGAACAGCTTGTTCAGGTATTCGACCACCTGTTCCGGTGATCGATTCTCGGAAAAGCTTGTGAAATTGCGGATATCAAGGAACATGATGCAGACATCCCTGGCCTCGCCATCCTGTTGGGTTTGTTGTTCCAGTAACTGGTTCACAACTTGCGGCGAGACATGTTGGCCAAAAATTCCGACGACCCGATTGCGTTCACCGACCAGGCCCACGGCGCGCTCGATTACGTCCCTGAACCGCCAGGTGACCAGCGCCGTACAGGCCCCGACGACAAACAGGATCGCCGCCCGGTCCAGGTAGAAGACAAATTCCGACAACGGCCCCGCATCCTGCACGCCGGACCGTTGCAACAGCCAGGCTGCCAGGGCCATGTACTGCAGGGCCGCTGTCGCCCCCGCCAACAGGCAATGGCGAAAGTCAAGCCGCAACGCGGACAGTGCAATAAAAAGATAGTAGGCCTCTGCCGCCGGCGACACAAGGGCTGCAACAGGGTCAACCGCATAGGTCAATAGCCAGATTCCGACGGTCGGAATCGAAACTTCTTCGACCGTATTGGCGATGCGTGCCAGTTCAAATGATCGTTTGCCGGCACCAACCCGGGGGAACAAAATCCAACGCACACCAAGCTCGTAGGCGATGCCCAGGCCGCAGACGACGGTAATCGACATCAACACGGGCGCGTCACCGAAAATCCGCGAAAACGTCGCCGGAACCACAAGCTTGAATACGACGAAAACGATCGGAATCAGCGTAAACAGACCAACCAACGCCCACCAGCGCAGCCACTCTGTGGCCAGCAGTTCGTCGCCAAACGCCTGGTCGACGACCGTTTGCGGGTCGTTCACCGGTTCGGAATTATTGCCGGTCGAAATGTTGGAGTTCAATCTGGGTTCAAATGCTGCAGTGTGTCGGCAGCCCTCTTTGATCCCAACTTAGCCGTACAGGCCCCACGGCGCAAGGAAACCGGGCCGTCGGTCCTGGTCAGGGACTGCCGTCTGATTATGGAAAAGCCGCTTCGGGCAGGGCCGTCGTCGTCCCGGGACCGGCCGCTGTTTCAGGCCCTGGTGCCCCGCCCGTCGCAAACGGATCAATCGAGATGGCCGGACCTGTTTGCGGGTCGGCCGCGTGCCGGGTGACCGTCACAGTCGGTTCACGGACGTAACGGGATTCTGGCGTTTGTGTTGCCTGAATCCCGACTTCGCCGATTCCACCGGTGCCACCGCCAGCCATCGGGTCGTGTCGCTCGCGACACATATGCTGGCACATTTCATCACCGCTACAACCGGCTGTGCATTGGGCAATGGCACCGCCTGGCGCAACCGTGGCGGCCTGCCCGGCGATTGACCGCTCGACAGTGTTTCGTTGCGCAGCGGTGCACGCCGCAAGCGACACAGCCAGGCACGCAAGAAAGGCCTGTCGCTGACAGCGAGACCGGGATCCTGCTGTAAAATTCATAGAGATATTGTACGCGCGCCGTCTGGCTTGTGTCCGCGCAATGAACCGGTGGAATTGCGCCGGGGTTCACAGGGAGATACCTGTTTTGCCGATTTTTTTACATGGTGTGATGTGTGTTGCCCTGCTGCTGATGTCCGGGTGCCTGGTCGGCACCGCAACGCAACCTGAATCCGTGACGTTGCAGGAACGTCTGGGACGATCGCTGGTATTAAGAGGGATAAATGCCCGCGTCAATGGTCTGTTCGATGTCACGTTTGACGACGGCCGTCAGGAGTTGGAACCGATCCCACCGTTTACCGCGGCAGACTGCAAACGAATTGCATCCGATTTTGGTTGGAACCTGCTGCGCCTGCCTGTCAACTGGAGCGGCATCGAACCGGAACGGGGCGCTTACGATCAGGAATATCTGGACCGGATCCTTGCCGTTGTTGACGACTGCTGGCAATTTGGTGTTTACACACTGGTGGACCTGCATCAGGATGCCTATTCAAAGCACATCGGCGAGGACGGCGCGCCGTTGTGGGCCATTATTCCGCCGCCGACCGAGCTGCTGGAAGGTCCGTTACACGATCTGGAGGAGCGGCGGATCAGCGCCCAGGTACTGGAAGCGTTCGAGTCCTTTTATGACAACGTCGACGGACTTCAGGATGCCTACGCCGCGATGGCCGCCCGAGTCGCCATGGCCATTCGTGACCATCCTGGAGTTATCGGCCTGGAGATCCAGAACGAACCGGTGCTGCTAAGCGACACAGGCCGGCTGGATGAATTTCACGAACGCGTCGCGGCAGCCGTTCGTGCCGTGGCACCCGACCTGCCGCTTCATTTTGAACCAAACAGCTTGCGGAATTTTTCGGACAAAGCCGATGTTTCGGGGCCGTTTCCGTTTGCCAACTCGGTTTATGCACCTCACATTTATACGGGCGTCTTTCAGGGCGACTGGGAGACCGGTGATATCAGCCGCATCGCAGACAGCGTTGCCGCTGCGGTCGACGAGGCCCGCCAATACGATGCCGCGCTGCTGGTGGGTGAGTTTGGCAATGATCCGCGGTCCGATGTCGGCCGCGCCTGGTTGACAACAACCTTTGCCGAGCTGGATCGGCACAACGTTTCCTGGGCCCTTTGGGTCTATGAAGAATGGTCTCAGGGCAGTTGGGGCATGTACGATGCCGTCACGCAGCCCGAACCCGGGCGGGCGGATCTGAGAACTGATGTTGTCGAGCTGGTTGCCAGGAGCTGGATTCAGGAAACGGACGGTTCAATCGACAACATCCTCTGGAATCACGAATCAAAAACCCTGGACGCACAACTGGCCGACGCCACCTATGTGACGGTCGCGGCCCCATCAGTTGTTTATGGCGACACTGTCCGGATTTCGTGCGGCAATCGATCCACGGTGGTCACGGTCAGGAACGGCCGTGCGACGGCCCCGTGTGACCAAACACAACTGACGGTAGCGCCCACGAGCACTCCATAGGCTTTTGCCGCCTGTTGGGACTATCCCAGCGTCATCTGGCCGTCGCTGATCGATGTGTTGCCATCCTGATCAACGGTTTCAAAACGGATCTTGCTGCCATCACGCCAACCTTTGATCGTTAATGTGTCGCCCGGCAGGACGATATGGGAAAAACGGCACGACAGGCTGCGCAGCTTGTCCATATTCCCGTCGGCCTGGTCGACCACGACCGCGCTTGCACTCATCGCCAATGTGCACATCCCGTGCATAATCATCCCGGGAAGCCCGACCGACTTGGCAAAGTTGTCATCCGTGTGAATCGGAAACCGGTCCCCTGATCCCTCGGCATACAGTACTGACTGGTCCTTGCCGGTCTGGACCGTTGTTGTGAAATCGGGCGCCCCAGGTTCCGCAGGTCTGCCTGCAGAACCGCCGCCCGGTTCCCCGCCTTTGGCCCGCGAAAAATACCGGGTAATCCCGTCACAAATCTTGTCACCGTCCTGGTTTGTAACCAGATAAACGATATTCACAAGCTGGCCCGAGCCCTTGTCGTCAACGCTGTCCAATGAAGATACGGCAGACAACTGGTCGCCTGGCCTGATCGGGGTGTGGAAGTTAATTTCAATTCCACCGTGCACAATCCGGTTGACGTTGACACCCAGTCCTGGCTGAAATACAACCATCCCGGTTCCTGGAATAACCGCAGTCGCGCAATACATGGGATGGGCCCGAAAGTCAGGATCGTCCGGGTTGGTCGACTCGGGCCGGTCATCCGAAATTCCTTTACCGAAGGCCAGGATCGAATCCCGCGATACGTCTGCCGGGCCGAAATCCAGCTGCTTTCCAATCAGGTCCTGCGCACTCATTAGTTTGACTCCTTTAGTTGCTGCCGCGACGCAGCCAACTGATCCAGTTGTCGCCGCGACGGAATCCAGCCGTTGTCCTCGTACCATTTGATCGTGTCCGGCATCCCCGTGCGGAACGATGGCACCGTTGGTCGCCATCCAAACTCACGCAACGCCGTCGTGTCGTACTGGTGGTCCGCCCACAGGTAATCCAGCCACCCTGGGTCAAACCGCGGATCGAATCCGGATGCCAGGCCCAGCTGTTCCGCAAGCCTGGGCCACGTTTTCTGCATACCTTTGTTCAGGTTTTCCACGAATCTTGAAATCGGGCGACGTCCGAAACGAATCCCGGGCCCCAGCGCCAGGTTCAACACGCCCGGAAGAACAGAGACCTCGATACCAACATGTTCACAAAACAGCTGGACGACATCCTGGGCATTCATCGGGTCATCATCGGCGACGTTAAACGATTTGCCAACCACTGCGTCAGGCGCCTGGATCAACGCCTCGACCGCGCTGCACACGTCGTCGACGTGGACGTGGTGTGTCAGTCGCCCTCCTCGCGGCAGTGGCAGGCTCTTCAAGCCCCAATAGCGCAACATCATGAACAGCGTCAGGTACATCGCCTGCCCGTACCGGGAACCAGGGCCATAGACCAGCGTTGGCCGGATCGCGACCACTGGCAGGCCCTGCTGGCGATGAAACGCCATCGCCAGTTTTTCGCTTTCCCATTTCGATTCTTCATACGGATTTCGCGGCCGCTTGGGGCCGTCCTCGGAAATCGGACAGTCCCTGGGCACCCCATAAACACCACTTGTTGAAAACATAATCAATCGTTTGCAACCGTGCCTGAGGGCTGACCGACAGTAGTAATCGGTGCCGGTGACGTTCGTATCCAGGATGTGGTCCCGATCTGCGGACAAATCGAAAATCGCGGCCGTGTGGACGATCAGGTCCGCGCCATCGACGGACTCGTCAATCGCCTTGGCGTCATCCAGTCCGGCGTACGCGATCTGCGCTCCTGATTCCCGGGCCCAGCCCAGGTCAGACCCTGGTCGGTCAGTCGCCCGAACCTGGTATCCGGCCTCCAGCAGACGGCGGACCAGGTTGGATCCAATGAACCCCCCTGCCCCGTTTACGACGGCCAATGTCCCGTTTTTCAAACCCTGCCTCCTGATCTGGCACCCGCTATCGTCAGGTCAATGACCCGTGGGCGCATCGAAACATACAACCAGCGGCTACGCGACGCCGGATAAAAAGTATAAAGTGCCACTTTATACTATGGGCGACAGTCTAAACGGGCCCGACAATGGTGTCAACCGTTCCCGGATCGCCAGGCCCCGGCAACACGGCCAATCGGTTGGCTGCAGGATACGGGTCCGGTGTAACGTGACGGTGGACATTGACGACCGACCCGTCGCACACAGGAACGATCTGGTTTGACCGACGCACATTCCCACAGGCCTGGCCCGCAACTGGATGCAGATTTTGAGAGACTTCTGGCTGCGGAGTTTCCGACGGTATTGCCTGAAACCGGTCCGGACAAACGGATGGACCTGGGCCTGGCGATCGAACGATTCATCAAACCCGGTCAGACAATTCACCTGGCGAGCACCCACAACCGGCCCTACCGATTGGCAGCCGAAATCGCGCGACAGCACTGGGGACAGGACCCTGAATTCACTTTTTCCTGCCTTAACCTGGGCGAATCGTTGATCTCTCTGATTCTGTCCGGTGTCCTGAAACGAGGCATCACTACTTTTGCCGGTGATGTCTGGCCTTACCCGTCGCCGAACCCGGTGATCAACCAGGCGTGGCTTTCCGGCGACATCGAACTGGAGCACTGGAGCATCCTGTCGTTGACCCAGCGACTGATGGCCGGGGCATTGGGCTTGCCGTTTGCGCCGACACGCAGTCTGGCCGGGTCGTCAATGGCTGCAGACAACCCGGACTACATCCAGATTCCGGACCCGTTTGGCGGCCCTCCGGCAGGCCTGGTCTCCGCGTACAAACCGGATATTTGCCTGATCCACGTGCCTGCGTGTGATTGCTCGGGCAATGCGATCCTGACACCGCCGCTCGGTGAAGGACCGCTGGGTGTATTCGCAGCCTCTGCGGGCACCATTCTGTCGACAGAACGTATCGTCGATACAAATTTCCTGCGGCAACATAGCCACCTGGTCCGAATCCCGGCTGACCAGGTCGTTGCGGTTGTCGAATATCCGTTTGGGGCCCATCCGCGCGGGCAGACGAACATCGGGCTGCCCACATTGACACAATACGCAGACGACTATGGGTTTCTCAATGATGTCCGCGTTACCAGCCGAAAAGATTCGCCAGAACTGGACGAATGGTCCGATCGCTGGGTGCGTGCCTGCCAGACCCCGGATGATTTCCGGGAGCAGTTGGGGACAGACCGAATCAACCTGCTCCAAACAAAAGCCGACGCGGAAGGGTGGCGTGACGAGCTTGCACGTGCGGCGCAGGGCGACACCAACGAAGGCGATATGGTCGCAGACATTGCGACCGATGTGACGACCTGGCGCGCCTCCGAAATGATGGTTGTGGTCGCCGCCCGCCACATGGCACGACTGGCGGTGGAACTGGGTTTGACCAGTATCCTGGCGGGGGTCGGAGCGGCCAACCTGTCGGCGTGGCTTGCGTTGCGTTCGCTGCGAAGCGCTGGACATCCCATCGAGACAATGGCCGAAATCGGATATTTCGGCTATGAACCCAGACCCGCCGATCCCTACATTTTCAATTTCAAAAATACACCGACCTGTATTTCGACAACAGATATCCTGACAATTCTTGGCCTGCATGTCGGGAACGGGCGGTGCCTGGGATCGCTGGGTGCCGCACAGGTTGACGAATTCGGTCGCCTGAATACAACCTGCATCCCCGACAAAATGCACCTTCTGGGGTCTGGTGGGGGCAACGACGTGGCCTCAACGGCGGCAGCGGTCGTCGTCACCGCCTACCTGGGCCCGGGAAAATTTCCGAAATTGGTCGACTACGTCACATCCCCGGGCGACAATGTTCGCGTCGTCGTCACCGATCGTGGGGTATTTGCCAAGCCGCCAGGTGCCCAGCCGTTACGATTACTGTCGTGGTACGGCAGCGGGCCGACTGGATACCAGGACCTGGACACGGCCGTTACCGACATCCGCACACGAGTTGGCTGGGACCTGCTGGTTGCCGACGACATCGACTGCGATGACCCGCCAAATGAGGATGAACTGCGGGTACTGCGAATGTTCGACCCGTACCGGCAGTTCATTCGCTGACACCCGTACACATGATTATTGTTGCTTCACTGAAAAGGAATTTGTCGGTATGAATCTGACGCCCTACGAAACCAAACTGGGGATCGCATCGGTCACCCGCGATAACGACTCCGCGTCCCTGCAGTTGCCATTTCTGCCTGAAAATGCCAATGCCGTCGGTGTTTTGCACGGTGGCGTGATTTCCTCGCTGGTCGTGTCATCAGCACGGGCTGCAGCGTTGGACCCTGACGAAGCCGGTCAAATCGTCGACATTGATGTGCAATTCCTGAATCCGGTCGGACAGCAGACACTGACCGGGGTTGGCGAGGTTCTGCGCAGCGGTCGGCAGTTATCATTTGTACGCGTAACCCTGACGCGCGACGACGGCGTGCCAGCGGCGGCGGGAATGGTCACCATTCGCCGGGTTGATCCAAACCAGGCTGACCAGGCGGTTAACCCGGCCACCGCGACGATCAGGATTCCGGACGAACCTGCGGCCGACAGGAGTCCGATTGCGGCATTTCTGGAAAACCAGAGCTTTACCGGACAGTTGGGCGTCCGGGTCCTGGAAATGAAAGATTCCCGGGCCGTGCTGGACTTCCCGTATCAGCCCGATGCCGGTGACAACCGGGGAAATCATCACGAAGGGGCGATCGCGGCCCTGTTGGACACAACCGGCGCAATGGCGGCCCTGGCCGGTGTCGAGCCCGGAAATCTGCAGGCATCAACGCCCGGCCTGCAGATGAATTTCCTGGGCGAATCGGCCGGGTCACGGCTGGCTGCGGTTGGCACGGTCGCCTGGCAGCGGGACGAAGCGTTCCTGTGTCCAGTCCAGGTCTTTACAGCGGACACCGGCAAGGTCGTCGCAACAGGCACCGTACACTATCGGATTGCTGTGCGCCGGTAATCGACCGGCATCTGCGCAGCGGACCCTCAGTCAGGTATCTGCTGCCGAATAAATCGGCCGATATCTCGAAGCGCTACCCGGCCGGGATACATTGCCGTCGCAAACATGTGCCAGACATGGATCATCCCCGGGAACTCACGAAGATGGACATCGACCCCTGCTGCCGATACTCGTGCTGCACGATCCCTGACCTGGTCCAGCAGAATTTCCGCGCCACCGGCCTGGATCAACGTCGGCGGCAATCCGGACAGCCTTGCGAATACAGGGGAAACGCCTGGATCTGCCGGGTCAGTATTGCCGCGATAGTGCCCGGAAAACCAGTCCAGACCAGGCTGACTAAGGTAATCGAACGGCGCATTGGAATCGATCGAACCACCCCGAGCCGTATGGTCAACCCACGGAGACAGCAAAGCCAGAGCCGCCGGCAGCGGGATGCCTTTGTCCCCGAGCCGAACCATCAGCGCAACCGACAACGCGCCGCCAGCGCTGTCGCCAGCCACGGCAATCCTGTTCGGATCCACCCCTGAAGCAAGTAATCCCAGATAGGCCCGCTCGACATCGTCCAGTGGCCCAGGATATGCCGTCTCCGGCGCCTTTCGATAGTCAACCGCAAAAACCCTGGCCCGAGCTGAGCGCGACAGCGATGTCGTAACAATCCTGTGTGTGCCGGGACTGCAGACGACGTACCCACCGCCGTGGACGTACATGACAATGCGACTTGTACTTGCACCATCGGCGTGGATCCATTCGCCAGGAACGTCGCGGACCCGACCAGGCTCGATCGTGGTTTTGGGAATCAGACGTTGCGGAATGACCAACCCCTGTGACACCGCGCGAGCGCGCGCAGGGGGCATTTCGATCGTTGCCCTGGATTGCTGGCGCAGAACCGCGGCAATCGCTTCGGTCGCAACATCCCACTTCGGATGTCGCGGGCCAAGAACCATCCGTCGCGCAACACTCGTTGATGCGGCGCCAATAACGCCCGGCAATACTGGAATGACATTCACACGCGACACCCGACTTGTATAAAGTGATAAGTTATACTTAACACATTAAGAGAAAGCCGGCCCGACTGCAATCAGGAACTAAACAGCTGCTATAAAACATTTTATTAACCAACGATCCACCAGCATCGGAACACGACCGCGCTGCCACAACCGCAGATTTGACAGGCGCCAGATCCGGCGATAGATTAACAAGTGTTAATTTTTACTTTATACTTGTACTGTCTTTCGGGACGACGCGACTCCGGGACTGGAGAAAGGCGGGTTGGTGCCAGAACTGATCAAGATTAGCGAACTGGCAACGCGGGCTGGCGTTGCAAAATCTACGGTCCAGCACTACATCCGCGAGGGCCTTCTACCCCCTCCAGACAAAAAGCCCCACCGGAACATGGCCTATTATCGTGCGGACCTGGCGGACCGGATTCGTTTGATCAAGGAACTCCAGGAACAGCAGCACCTGCCGTTGTCAACGATCAAGAAACTGCTTAAGGATCGCTCGGGCATGGCCGAGATTCGATCCAGCTTGATGCAACAACCCCTGGCCTTGCAGGCACCGGAAGGTAAACCGGTGGAACGGGCAGAGCTTTTGGAACGCGCCCAGTTGACCGAACCACAACTGGATGACATTGTTGCGACCGGCCTGGTCCAACCGCAGCGCCGCAAGTCCCGTGAATACTACGAACCTGCCGACGCTGCGGTCGTGATGGCAATCGGTTCGATGCAGGCTGCCGGACTCAATCCGGAAAACGGCTTTACCCTGGACGATCTGTCCCTGTACGTTGACGCGATGAAGCAACTGGTCAGCCGCGAAATCAAGTTATTTGCAAAGAATGCCGGCAACCAGGCGCCTGACCGGATGTTTCAACTGGCACGCGCAGGACTGGAAGGTACCAACTACCTGTTGATGGCGATCCGGCGTAAGATTTTCCTGGATCTTATTGAAGGACGACAATCACGGTCCGGCACAAAGGACAGCAAATGAACGATCCGGTATTGCTGGAGCGTGACGGACACATCGGGATCGTTACCCTGAACGATCCCGACCGACGGAACGCGATGACGGTTGAGATGCTCGATGCGATCCCGCAAGTCATGGCCGACCTCCAGGACGATCCGGGCATCCGTGCCGTGGTCGTAACGGGAGCTGGCAAAAGTTTCTGCTCTGGCGCAGATTTCTCGACATTGCCGGCGCTGATCGAACGGACCGGATTGCAGGCGCAGCCGGGACAGCACGCCGGCGGTCGCATGTTTTATCGGGCCTTCCTCAGCCTTGACCAACTGGAAAAACCGACCATCGCCGCAGTCAATGGGGCTGCCGTCGGCGGTGGCCTGGGTATCGCCCTGCTCTGCGACCTGCGCATCGTTGCCGACGACGCAAAAATCGGGGCCAACTTTACGCGGCTCGGAATTCACGCCGGCCTGGGCATCAGCCATTTCCTGGTGAACGCCGTTGGCTATGAGCGGGCCGCAGAGTTGCTCTTTACCGGGCGCCTCGCCCGGGGCGCAGAGCTGGCGACAATGGGATTTGCCCTGGAATCCGTACCGTCTGACCAGGTCCTGGACCGAGCCATTGCACTGGCTGCCGAGATTGCCGAATCAGCGCCCCTGTCATTGTTCTATACCAAGCGGACGCTGCGGACAGCATTACGACGGGGGCTGGCAGACACATTGGAAATGGAAAGCCTGTCCCAGGCGATGCTGTCGTCAACCAGGGACGCACGTGAAGGGATAATGGCAATGATGCAGAAACGTACACCGGAATTCAAAGCCGAATGAACCGTTTCACCGACAATCAGGAGATCCCAGATGCGTGACGTTGCCATCATCGGCGGTGCAATGAGTTCGCTGACCAAATACCGGGAGAAAACAGACTTTGACCTGGTACGTGAAACATTTTCGGCTGCCCTGGCCGATGCCGGAATTGACCGAACATCGGTAGAGGGCCTGTCCCTTACGCCGCCCGGGCTTGCCGGCCAAAGCACGGCAATGTTTGTCTCCCGCGTTGGCGAGCACCTCGGGCTCAACCTGAAGTCACTGGCCTGTCTGGAAAACGGTGGCTGCAGTGCCGCATTGTCACTGCGATGGGCGATCAACGAGGTCGCCGGTGGTCGCTGCGATGTCGCCGTCGCTATTGGCATCGACCAGCGCTACAAAGAAGGTCCGAAGGGCAACGAAACATTTGAGTCGTTTTTCGAAAGGACATTGCACAATACGGTTGCCGTCTACGGCAGTTATGACGGTGTCTATGGACTGGGCGCACCGATTCCCTATTACGCGATGGCAGCGCAACGCTACATGTACGAAACAGGAGCCACACCACTTGACCTGGCCTGGGCTGCTGTGCGGCTTCGTGAGCACGCCAACAAGAATCCAAAGGCCATGTTCTTTGAAAAAACATTGACCGTCGACGACGTCCTGGACAGCAAGTATCTTGCTGAACCATTGCACCTGACCGACTGCAGCCAGTTTGTCAGCGGCGCCGGCGCCGTCGTTGTCGCCAGTACTGACGTCGCCAGCAAACTGGGGCAACCCTACGCCAGATTGCGTGGCTGGGGCCAGGCTCACCACCCCTCGGCATTCTCGAACTCAACGGAATCGA
>JBFJWU010000016.1:0-19001 GCA_041623475.1 bacterium
GCCTTGATGCTGGCACCGTATCTGAGGAAGTTCGGCAAATACACGGTTCCTGATTTTGTTGGTGATCGATATTATTCGCAGTTCGCCCGATTCGTGGCCGTTGTCTGCGCACTGTTCGTTTCGTTTACCTATGTCGCGGGCCAGATGCGCGGCGTTGGGATTGTCTTTTCCCGTTTCCTGGACGTCGGGATTGAAACCGGCGTTGTCATTGGAATGGCGATCGTATTCTTCTATGCCGTCCTGGGCGGTATGAAGGGGATTACCTATACGCAGGTTGCCCAGTACACGATCCTGATTTTCGCGTACCTGGTTCCTGCGATCTTCATATCGCTGGCAATGACCGGACATATCATTCCCCAGATCGGGTTTGGTGCAACGACCGCGGATGGATCCGGTCAGTTTCTTCTGGACAAGCTGGACGGGTTAAACCAGGCCCTTGGATTCGCCGCATATACGTCGGGTCAAAAAAGTACAATTGACGTGCTTTGCATTACGGCGGCCTTGATGTTGGGAACGGCCGGGTTGCCTCATGTTATTGTTCGTTTTTATACGGTTCCCAGGGCCGCGGCAGCCCGGGTTTCTGCTGGTTGGGCATTGGTATTTATCGCGATCCTGTACACGACGGCGCCGGCAGTGGCGGCATTTGCGCGGACCAACCTGCTGACGACAGTCAACGACATCGAGTATGCTGCTGCGCCCGAGTGGTTCGTCAACTGGGAAGCCACGGGCTTGATTGAATTCAACGACCTGAATGGTGACGGTTTGATCCAGTACCGCGGACCATCCGCGCCGGTCCCGAACGAACTGAAAATCGACCGCGACATTATGGTCCTGGCGAATCCGGAAATTGCCGGTTTGCCGGCGTGGATCATCGGCCTGGTCGCGGCTGGTGGGCTGGCGGCAGCGTTGTCCACAGCGGCGGGCCTGTTGCTGGTCATTTCCACATCCGTGGCTCACGATCTCCTCAAGAAAGGATTGCGGCCTTCAATCAGTGAACGGGGCGAACTTCTGGCCGCCCGGATTGCGGCGGGCGGTGCGGTTATTGTCGCCGGATTCTTTGGGATTAATCCGCCCGGCTTCGTCGCGCAGGTCGTCGCGTTTGCATTCGGCCTGGCCGCAGCCTCGTTCTTCCCGGCGATTGTGTTGGGCATCTTCTCCCGCCGGATGAATCGCGAAGGCGCGATCGCCGGAATGATCGCCGGGATATGCTTTACGGCAGGTTACATCCTGTGGTTCAAATTTATTCATCCGGAACTCAATTCTGCAGATCACTGGTTGTGGGGCATCTCGCCTGAAGGAATCGGTGTCATTGGAATGTTGCTGAACTTCGGAATCGCAGTCATCGTCGGGCGCCTGACTCCGCCGCCGCCCGACGAAATTGTTGAACTTGTGGAATTTGTGCGAACACCGGATGCGGCTGGGATGCCGGTCAGTAACCACTGATTTTCCGATTGCTGCGGCGTACGCCGTTGGTGTTACCTTGATGTCCTGATCCTATGAATACGACTGCTTCGACATGGTCATTTGACAGCTGGCTGTCCGCACCGTTCCTGAAGGAATTAAGCGGCAAGGCGCTTTACGACATGATGGTCGCGATCCGCACCGGATCGGTGACCGGCGAAGTCGAATGCTATGTCGAGCAAGGTCAGGCATATGTGCTTCGGTTCGAGGACGGACAGCCCGCATTTGACAAGGCCAAAGTGGCGGAGGTTCTGAAACGGCCGTCGGTCGTTTGCGCGTGGATGCCAGGCAAGGCCGCCGGCAGGGGAATTGCCGAATCGCTGGCCCGTGATCGCGGCGAGTCGACTCTCGACACGGTGATCGGAGACATTGGTTCACGGGCCCAGGACCTGTTGGGAACCCGCGAGGTCTTTTCCAGGCCCGACCACTGGCTGTTGCTTCTGCATGGAACTGAAGTCGTATTTGCAACCGACACGTCCGGTGCCGCCGGGGCGAATCTGGCAACGGGCCTGGTCGCGCAGATTAATGCCGGTTTCAGGGATATTACCCACGATAAACCCCTGCAGCGATTTTCGCTGGATTTCGAGGGCACCCGCTTCGGGTTCCAGACATTCGCTGGCAGTTGGAGTGTCGTCTACCGATCCCGGGGCGACGATCAGGGCGAATTGCTGGATGCCGTCGGCGCTTTGCGCGACGTGATTGATTCGGCGGACCTGGTCGAGCCAGAATCCGCGATGAAGTCACTGGCTGCCGACCGCAATGAAACCGAATATTGCCTGGTTCGACCGCGCCTTTACAAGGAAGTTGGACGACAATTCCGTGACTGGTTTGAATCGATCGGCGAACCGTGGGACTGCTTCTGGTTTCAGTATGACGACGTGATCATCTATCGTGAGCCCCGCAATGACGAGGGCCAGCAGGAAAAAAACAGTGCATTCGCACAGCTGATTGACCTGATCCGACAGGGCTTCGAGCGGTTAACCAACCAGCGGGCATCAAACTTTGTCCTGTATGCCGATGGGGCAACTGTCTGGTGCGATTTTTTCGAGCACGGTTTCTGGGCGACGCGGTACGCCGATGATAAAAACGGCTACCGTCGAACGGCGGAACAGGCAGCAAATACTGGCTGGCAACTGGTCGAAGAGACGTTTCCGCCGCCAGTATAGACGTTATCCCGGCTACGACTCTTCCGGGTCTGCTTTCTGGCCAGGACGCGAGATTTCCATCTTTTTTACTGCAATTCGGGCGAACCAGATCAACTGGCGGCACGTCGCCAACTGGGCGACCGCCGGCGAATGCGTGAAGTAGTACCGACCCCGGGCCAGCGTCGCGTGTTCGTCCAGGGGAACGGGATCTTCGACCAGGATGTGGTCCAGAGCCGTGCGCAGGACCGGTTTCAGCGCATCGACCTGGGCTGAATCACTGGCCAGTTTTTCTGTGTCGCCGACGCCATGATGGCGGACAATCTGGTCGACTGCGACATTCAGGAAAACGCGTAAACGGTCGCCATGGTCCAGGTCCATGCCGCCGGACCATTTGACCATGTACTTGCGAATAAACTGTTTCCGATCGTCGTCGGTGGCAAAGATCCAGTCTTTCAGGGTCGTTGTTCGCTTGAACAGTTCAACGGCACGCTCGTCGGGAACCTTGTCCGATGATACGGTGGGCAGCGGTGCCGGCGGGGCATCCGCATCATCCTGACCATCCTCTGGTGCCTGGCCTGCATCAGGCAGCAGGACGATTTGTTCGACCTCTCGCCTGCGGCCCCGCGCCCATCCCCTGATCCCGGCAAATGACCAAAGCAGCAATGCAGCAGCCAACGCGTACTGCAGAAACCGCAGCCGGGAATTGCGTTTCTGTAATGACTGCCGGGATCTTGGTTCGAGAATCACGACCGAACTGTCATCGTCGGGCACGGTCATGATCGATGCCATCGGGGAGTCCGAGAACGGTATCCGAACCGCTCTGCCCTCGATCCGGTTTTTGGGAGGAACAGGTGTCGATGGCCGCATCCGGGCGAGCATCTGTTGCTGGCTGCCTGCCAGTGGAACATACCAGGGCAGCGACGGATGAGCCCGGGCATTGGCGACAGGACCCGTGAGTACCACCAGGGTATCCGAGCGTCCTGCTGTGCCTTGCGCGGCACTGATCGCAGCCGCAAAATCCCGGGAATCCGGGTAGCCCGTGGCGACCAACTGATCCAGTCGTGCCAGGATCCCCTTTGCTGCGGGGTTCCCGGTGCGTGTTGTGGGGCCGGGGGCAATCAACCACAGGCCGAGAGCCGGGATTCTCGCCAGCGCGATCTGCGATCCGTCGGCGAGATCGAGCGTCACGGAATCCGATACTGCAATCGAGGCGTCCAGTTGGATCTTGCAGCCGACGCCCGATTCCAGCCTGCCGATCCGCTGGATCAGCTCGGGCAGGTTAAATACGGACGTGTCCGAACATCTCGCATAGGGGTGGGGCGCGAAACCGGTCGGAAACAGGGCCAGGTCCATCTGCAGTTCGCTGTCAACGCGAACGTGGGACGGTGAATAGGTGGTGTTTTCGATTGTCTGGCTGATCGATCCGTATGCTGCCAGGTCGCGTTGCGCATCCTGGTGCTCAGACCAGCGTGCCCAGGCAGCGATCGCCAGTCCGGTGATTGCCAGGCCCGCGTAAAGGAACAGGCGTTTCACTGGTGACCGCCCAGAAAATGGCCCATGGGCAGGTTCATTTTTGATGAGTGGCCCATTCTTAAAGTCGTGTCAGCGTCTTTGCCACGAACCCAAGGTTTCGTGGATCAATAACCAGCTGGTAGTGCCCCAGCGGAAAATTGCCGACCGGCGCGCGCAGGTTTTCTGCCCACGGCAACCTCGCCTCGCGCGGTGTTACGATCGGATCTCCCTTGGCATAAACGGATGCGACCCGTGCTTTTGTGACTGGTTCGGCGTTGAGGAACTCGATCAGGTCGCTGTCGTTGGCCATCTTTTCGATGGTCTCGACGGCTTCGCCCGGGACTGCAGGCAACCTCGAAATAATGCGTTTTGCGCCCTGGCCGAACCGGGTCCCCTGGAACGGCGACCCGAGGCTGACGAAACGATTGACGATTTCGTCCGATTCGAATTCCCGTAAATAGGACAGGCCGATCAATCCGCCCAGACTGACCCCGACCATGCCGATGTTGCGCGCACCGGTTTCTTCATGAATCCGGTTGATCGTGTCGCGCACACACCTGGCAGACTCGCGGGGGTCCTGGATGTTCATCCCCGGGATCTCGACGTCATAGGTCTTGTACTTCCGACGCCTCAATGCCAGGTGCACAGGCAGATTTGTGTTGGATTGCGTAAAAAATCCGTGGATTACGACTGCGACAGGGGCATTTTCGTCCATTTTTTTACCGTTTCCCGGAGTTTCTGTTTTGTTTGTTATCAGGTTTTTGCCGTCAGGCCATCGCCAAACGAGATACCCATCGACCTGGCCAGCTTGACAAGCGTTCCATTGGGGAAAACTGTCTTCAGGCTGCCAATGGCGTCGGCGATGGAAACGGGCTCGATGCCCGTTCCTCGTAGTGCAACCATCGTGCCAAATTTTCCTTCGGCCAGAAACTGGACCGCGGCTTCACCGTAACGGGTAGCCAGGATCCGGTCGCTTTCGGTCGGTCGCCCGCCTCGTTGAAGATGGCCGACAACCACGCAACGGGTATCGAAGCCAGTTTGTCGCTGGATTGCGTCTTCCAGCTGATGGCCGATGCCGCCCAGCCGAACCTGTCCACCGCTGCCGCGTTCGTCGGCAAGTACTGCGACGTCTCCGCCCTCGGGTGCCGCGCCTTCGGCGACCACAATAATAGAGTAATTATCCTGGTGGTCCCGTTGGCGCCGAAGGTGGTCGCATACGTGGTCCAGTGAAAACGGAATCTCGGGTATCAGGATGATGTCCGCGTCGCCGGCGATACCTGAATACAGTGAAATCCAGCCAGTATGCCGTCCCATCAATTCGACGATCATTACACGGTCGTGGCTTTCAGCTGTACTGTGCAGTTTCATGATTGCTTCGGTCGCCGTACGGACGGCAGTGTCGAAACCGAATGTCACGTCTGTCGCGTTCAGGTCATTGTCGATTGTCTTGGGAACCCCGACGACGGGGATGTCGCGTTCGTGGAAATCCCAGGCAATCTTCTGTGTGCCATCGCCGCCAATCGTAATCAACGCGTCCAGTCCAAGTTTGGCAATGTTGTCCAGGACCTGTGGCCGCATGTCACGTTCGATGATTTCGCCATTTTCCTCGACAGGGTACCTGTGGGGTTCACCGCGATTGGTGGTGCCCAGGATCGTGCCACCCTTCCAGATAATATCTTTGACATCCGACAGCTCTAATGGCATCGTCTCGTTTTCGACAAGCCCGGCAAAACCGTCACGAATACCGACGACTTCCCAGCCGTAGCGGTTGATCGCCGTGCGGGTTGCGGCCCGGATGACCGCATTCAGGCCCGGGCAGTCCCCGCCGCCGGTCAAGATTCCGACCCGCTGTATGTCGTTTGTCGATTGCAAGCCCGTTTACCCTCGCTGTGACGTCTAGTACATTAGATTAATTGAATCTGACCTGCGGATCATTCCAACGCAGGCGGTCACAGGCTGAATCTGACCTGAACGATCTTGCGCACATTCCCGTATTCAAGTTGGCACAGCTGATCGCCAGTGGCGAGCTGGACCCTTTGTTTGTCATGGAATCGTTTATCGAACGCGCCGAACGTGCCAACCAGTTGACATCGGCAGTCGTCGACTGGCGGGTCGACGAAGCACGGCGGGCGGCAAAGAAGGTCCGCACCAATGTTCGTCGGCGGGATCAATTGCCGCCCCTGGCTGGAGTTCCTTTTTCGGTCAAGGAGGCAATTGCGGTTTCGGGAGCGCCCCACACATCGGGCTCGGTATACCGCCGCGGCAAGGTTGCCGCCAAAGATGCGACTGCGGTCCAGCGCCTGCGAATGGCCGGAGCAATTCCATTTGCCCTGACCAACATGTCCGAAATGAGTGCGCAGTGGGAATGCGACAATCCGGTTTATGGGTTGACGGTCAATCCTCATGATCCCCGTCGGTCGCCGGGGGGCAGCAGCGGCGGCGAGGGGGCATTGGTGGCGGCTGGCGGGTCAGCGTTCGGTGTTGGCGCGGATACCGGTGGATCGATTCGGATCCCGGCTGCAATGTGCGGTGTTTTCGGGCACAAGCCGTCGCGGGGTACTGTCCCGATTGATGGCCATATGCCCGAACTGACCGGCAACCTGGCCGGGTATTGCGGGGTCGGTCCAATGGCCCGGCACGCCGATGATCTTTATCCACTGTACGCACTGATGTCCGGCCGGCCTGCTACCGTTGGTTCCCAACAGGGTATTGTTGACGGCGTCGCGTCGGGTCTGCGCGTCCTGCTTTGTACCAGTCTTCCTGGACTGGGGCGACCCGACCCGCAGGTGGCAGCCGCTGTTGATCGTGCCGGGCGAGCCTTGGCCGGCCTGGGGGCAGACGTCACCGAACTGGATACGTCCAGTTTTGTTCACCCGTTCCTGCTGTGGACGGCAAACGCCAAGGACGATCATCCGGATCCGATCCTTGCCAGTGAGGTTACTGATCGGGCGGCGTGGAAGCTGGACCTGCCGGCACAGTTGTTTAAACTGGCGGCGGGAGAGCCAGATCATACAGCGTGGATGTTGTCCAGCCTTGCTGCCGAACGCATTGCTGGTCCGTTGGTCAATTTGATTGCCCCTGTCTATCGTGCTCATGCCCAAAGGCTGCGCGCAGCCCTGGAGCATCAACTGGCTGGCCGGTCGGTTATTGTGATGCCCGCATATCCTACGGCGGCGTTTCATCCCGGTCGCAGTCTTCGGTTTCCAATGGAGTTCGCCTGGTCCGGCTGGGTCAACGTTATGGGTTTCCCGGCAACGACCGCACCAGTCGGTCAGGCCCGTGACGGGTTGCCACTGGCTGTCCAGATTATTGGTGCACCTGGTGCTGACCGGTTGACGTGCGAAGTCGCCCGGATTTTGGACCATGAACTGGGTGGCTGGATCTGTCCAGGCCCGATTCTGGGGGAACGCTGATGACTCGGAAACGGTTTTCTGCACGGCATCTTCGGGCACGTGTGCTCAAGGTCGGGTTTGATACACATAAATGGATCTACCAGGTAACCGATGGCCGGATTGGTGCCCACGTTGGCCTGCCGATTCTGTTGTTGACCGTAACCGGTCGCAAAACGGGGTTGGAACGGGTGACACCGTTGGTCTATTTCCGTGACGGGGAGAGTTATTTCGTTGTCGCGTCCGATGGCGGTGCGCGACGGAATCCGCAATGGTTCAAAAACCTTCAGGTGGACCCGAAGGCGCGTATCCAGGTCGGTCGCCGGAAACTGGACGTGATTGCGCGGGTTGCGGCAGGATCTGAACGGGAACGGCTGTGGTCGATGGCGGCCCGGAAGAATCCGGTCTATGAGCCTTACCAGAAGAAAACCAGCCGACAAATTCCGGTGGTGATTCTGGAACCCGTCTAATGTCCGAACTGTTCGATAGCACGCTCCAGTTCGGCTTTAAGCTGGTCTTTGGCGGGCTGGGCCTGTTTCAAAATGGTATCCATCTTCAGAACATCCAGCATCCGGATGTTGACAATGTCGGGTTTCACATAGATATCCGGGCGACCCAGTTCCAGTTGCCGAACCATAATATTTTCGCGAAGGATCTGCATCGCGTGGAACAGAGTCTCCAGGGCCCCAGGTATCGGGCCATCCACCGGTTTGCGGACTCCAATTACGTCGACGGCGACCGTAATGTCCGTTGACTCCAGCAGCAGATCAAAGGGAACCGGATTTGACAGCCCGCCATCGACCAGGACTCGGTCTTCATATTGGACGGGCTCGAATGTCCCGGGCACAGCCATGCTGGCGTGCAAGAGTTTTCTCAGGGGGCCACGGTCGTAGACGACCTGCTCGCGGGACCAGTGATCAGTCGCGACAATCTGTGTCGGGATCCCCAGGTCTTCCAGGTTTTCACTGTCTACGTTTCCCAAAAGTTTTTTCAGGATCCGTGCGCCAGACACAAGACCGCCCCGTGACCAGGCGGGCTCGATTGATTCCAGCAAATTCAGGATCCGCATGTCCAGAAAATCAACCTCGCCATTCTCAGAGTTGGCGGGAATAACCTCCAGCAGTAATTCGCGAATCTGTCTGGCATCCCACCCTGCCGCGTAGACGGCACCAAAGAACGCACCGACGCTGCTGCCGGCAATTCGGGCTGGCCTGATACCAAGTTCATCAAAAACTTCCAGCATCAGCAGGTGCGCCAGGCCATTTGCGCCACCTGCGCCCAGTGCCAGGCCTATAGACGGCCCGGATTTGAGTTGTTCGCTGGCTCGTGTAGACGGATCGGGCAAGGTCACTCCTGTGACGGGGAGGGCAGCCAAAAAAGCTGAGGTACTGATGAATGTACGCCGTTGCATCCGTGGTGGTCGAGATTACAACCCATCAATGCCATGATACAAAACCGGTCGGCTGACGAATCAGCCACGTTCGCGCTGACGGATTCCAATTGTCGTCTTGGCCATCTGGATCACTATCGTCGGAACGGTCCCGGCTGCAATGACCAGGCTCCAGCCGTTGTTACCGATCGGCGCAAGCTCAAGAACCTGTGAAAGCGGTGCCACGACTACTGCCGTTACGACCAGGGTCGTCGACAGAACAACAGCCCCCCAGACATACGGGTTGCTGGTTATTTCGTTTTTAAGCACGGGGCTTTCATTGTCACGCATATTGAACACGTGGAAGATTTGCGCGATGGCCAGTGCCAGGAACGCGATCGTCCGGGCCTCGCGTTCGCTGGCACCGTAGACAGAGAGTGACAGAAAAAAAACCGACAGGACACTTGCTGTCAGCGCCAGTCCGGAAGCCGCAATAACAAACCACCTGCGTCTGTCTATAATCGGTTCGTCCATCGGCCGCGGCGGATGGTCCATCACCGACGGATTGCCTTTGCCAACGCCGAGTGCAAGTGCCGGAAAGACATCGGTTACCAGGTTCAGGAACAGAATCTGCAGGGGTAGTAGCGGTAACGCGGCACCTGCCATGGTTGCTGCTCCAACAACCAGAATCTCGCTGATATTGCAGGACAGAAGATAGACGACAAACCTGCGGATGTTATCAAAAATGACCCGGCCCTGGCCGATTGCGAAGACGATTGTCGCAAAAGCATCGTCCTGAAGCACCAGCGACGCGGACTCCCGCGCGACTTCGGTGCCTCGCTTCCCCATCGCGATTCCAATATCTGCTTTGGTTAATGCCGGGGCATCGTTCACGCCATCCCCGGTCATGGCCACGATGTTGCCGTGGTTCTGGAATGTCTGGATCAGGTCCAGTTTCTGCTGCGGGTCGACCCGGGCAAAAATGTCTGTTTGCAGTATTTCCTCTTCATCGGGGTTAGCGGATCGAGAGATCTCCTGGAGTCGCTGCCCTGTCATTGCCGGTACCGTCGTCTGGTCCGGGGCTGATATCCCGACTGCGTGGGCAATGCTGGTTGCTGTGACCGGATGATCACCGGTAACCATTACGACACGAATGCCGGCGCGGTGGCACTCCACGATCGCTTCGCGAATGCCGGCCCGTGGCGGATCAACCAAGCCTATCAGGCCTGTCATGGTCAGGCCTGACCGCAACTGGTCGCCGTCCGCCCCAAGGCTGGGATTCCCGTCGACGTCGCCGATTCTATAGGCAACGGCAATGGTTCGCAGGCCCGATGCAGACAACTCGTCGGCGCGGTCCAGCCACCGATTTCGTTCGTCGGCCAACAAGTTTCGGACACCTGTTTCCGTGTGGACCGAATCGGACGCCGCAACGACGGCTTCGGCGGCGCCCTTGACGGCCAGTAATTCGCCTGATCCGGGAATATTGTGGACGGTCCCCATCATTCGGACGTTGGGGTCAAACGCAATCTCGAAGATCTCGGGCCAGGCGCGCAGCAAGTCGTCCCGCCACAGGCCGGCCTGTGATGCGGCAGCCAACAGCGCGACTTCCAGGGGATCGCCGTGACTGGTACCCGAGCGATCAATTTGGGCGTTGCTGCAAAGGGAGCCCAGTATCAATGCCACGTTGCGGGGTTCCATCGCGGTTGGCGTGGTCAGCGGCGTGCCTGCAGCGATCGGCGAAGGTTCTTCCCGATTCACGGCAGTCAAATCAATGTCATCGCCGGCCAGTGCAAGGCGGGTAACGGTCAGGCGATTCTCGGTCAAAGTGCCGGTCTTGTCCGTACAGATCACCTGTGTCGCGCCCAGTGTTTCGACTGATGACAGCCTGCGCACAAGCGCGTTTCTGCGTGACATCCGCAGCATCCCGCGGGCCAGCGCGATCGTCGCAATGACCGGCAGACCTTCAGGGACCGCCGCAACGGCGAGGGCAATTGCAGTTTCGATGACCAGGACCAGCGGCATCCCGCCTACCAGCCCGGAAGCAAAGACAAACGTGGCCATTGCCAGAGTTGCCCAGACCAGACTGCGTCCCAAATGCTCAAGCCGCTGTTCAAGTGGTGTCGCCTCGGGTTCGGCACGTTCGACCATCGACGCAATCTGCCCAAGTCCTGATTCCAGGCCAGTCGCAGTGACAATGGCCGTGCCACTGCCACGCACAACCAGAGCCCCTTTGAACAACATACATGTCTGGTCGGCGACGCTGGTCGTCGGTCCGACCGGATCACTGGACTTGTCCACTGGCAAGGATTCGCCTGTAAGCATGGATTCATCTGCCTGGACCAGCGAAGCGTCGATGATTCGCATGTCGGCGGCGACAATGTCGCCGCCCTCAAAGACAACAATGTCGCCCGGCACCAGATCCGTTGCCGGAATCCTGTGGTCATGACCATTGCGCCGAACTGACGAGTGGACAGTGGCCAGCTTGCGCAGTGCGTCCATCGACCGGGTTGCTCGCAGTTCGATGGCAAAACCGATCATTGCGTTTATAGCCAGGACTGCAAGAATAGCGGCGCCTTCTTTGTGCTGGGCAAACGCAAAGCTGATCAGGGCGGCGACGGCCAGCAGCAGAACAACCAGACTTCGGAACTGGGCAACAAGGATTTGCAATGCGGATCGCTTGCGTGCGGATGGCAGTTCATTTGGCCCGTGCCTGGCCCGGCGCCGAGTAACTTCGAGGTGATCAAGGCCAACGTCGGGGTTAACCTTTGCTGCAGCTGCAATATCGCTTGCCGCTGCGGCCCAGGGGGCTTCCGGAATATTAAATGAGGTCATCAGGTTCCTGTCGCATTATCCGCGTGACGAATACGCCGTAACGTCTTTCGCAGAATCGATCAGAGTTCATGTTGGAGCGGTCCTGCAAGGGACGGCAGGCAGAGTTGAACTACTGGTCAATACGGCGCAGGAACTCGCGACCGGCTTCCTGAATGAGGACATTGAGCGTTTCCAGGTCCGGAATATGGGTTATGCCGACCGGATAGGTGGCATCGACCTCATTCAGGTTAAGGCGCAGCATTTTGTTGAATGACGGATCGGCAAAAGCCACGTAGCCGATGCGACTGGCCGCACCATCGGCCGGCATCGTAAACGGCGTGCCGGTGAAATGCGGTTCATCGACCAGCGCCGCGTCCGTTGGGCAGCCGATCAGGTCCGCCAGCAATTCATCGCATTCCCACTCGACCAGCCATTTCCATTCGGTCAGGGACGTTCCATCCTGATCGACATTTGCGGTGGCGGCTTCGGGCATTAGCTGGCGCAAGTATTCCGGAGTGTCCAGCAACGCGTGATAGTCGATTTCAAGGCTGTTCGGAACCAGGAATTCGAACAGATTGTGCACTGCGTCGGCCGTGTCCAGATCCGTGTACAGGCCCTTAAGCTGCTCCAGCAAATCAACGAAGACCTGGGCGAATTCCGGGTCCAGCGAACTGATGACGACTTGCAGTGTGCTGATCAGTACGTCCGACTGCAGGATCGCTTCGGACGCTGTTTCAACAGCCGGTACAACCGCGTCCTCAACTTTTACAAACTCGGGCGCGCGATCGCGCAAGTGACTGATGATGTCATCTGCAGCGTTCCTGACCCGCTCGTCCAGGACAAAACGGACCTCGCGTGACACCGACCCGGAGTACGGCGGGTCGATTTCCAGATCGCCGGCCAGGATACTGGCGATGTCGGTGGTGCCCAGGGGTAGTTCGCTGAACCTGGCCACAATCCAGGCTTTTTCGCCCGGACGATCCAGATACTGAAAGATCCGACGCGACGTGTCGTTGGTTGTTTGTGATTCCGCCTCCAGCGCGTCAAAAAACAGCCGGTTGGAATCAAAAAAGGAAGCTAGCTGTTCACGTGCGTCTTTCTGGAATGCGGGCCCGCGGTTGGGCTCGCGTGTCAGGATGGTGTCGCTGTTATTGATCGCGAATGCGGTCATCGCGTAGATGCATCGGCGTGACTGGGCCGAGTCTGCAATATCGCGGCAGGTTTCCAGTGCTGCGCCATAGAGGATCGTCTGGGCGACCGGGAATTCGAAGTCGGCTGCCAGTACCAGCGCCAACGCGCTGGCGGCACCGTGCAGCCAGGTCTTGAACAGAAGCAGGTCGTGGCGCTTGAGTCGGCCGGAAAACTCGACGACCGGGACACCCCCCAGGCGAATCGGTAAAGCGAGTATGTTGACCTCAAAGTCGTCGCCTGCTGCCAACGCTTCGTCAAATGATCCTAGTACAGCGTTCAGGTCATCCCAGATCGGCTGCAGGCGGCGATAAAGCAGTCGGTTCAGGTACGACTCTCCGGCCAGATTATCCTGCAAAACAGCAAGCCCCGGTGCGTTGGTGCCTACCGCCGCCAGGGTCTCGGCCAGTTCAATGACTTCACGGCCAACCACGCTCAGCCAGATCCCCAGCCTTGACAGCGCGATGCCGGTCTGCCGTTCAACTGTCCAACGGTCTGTCGTCGCGTCGATGTCCGTGAAGTTGTCCAGAGCGCATTGGTAGTCAGCAAGCGTCAGGCAGTCGCGGGCGTTTGCCAGGCTGACTTCGTTGGGGTCCGGTGGCGTTTCGCTGCAAGCCGTCACCGATAATGTCACGGTAATCAACGCTGCCAAGGCCTGTGTTCCGGGTCGCATCATTTACATTCCTGATTCAAACAATAGTTTTATTCAGTACAGTATGCCGCCTGTGCGGTCTGGATTTATTGACGTGAGTCAACTGGCGCTGTAACGTTACCAATGCCGCTGATAAACTGGTCGTCATGCGTGTTTCATCAGTTTTGCCAGTCGCGTTGTTGTCCGCGTTTGCCCTTGGCGCGTGTGGGCCATCGGGCAGCGAGAATGTTGTTGCAGATTCTGTTTCCGGCTGCGACAGCCAGGCCGCCCTGGCAACGTGCGTGAAACCAACGATGTCGCCCGAGTACTACGTCGATCAGGCGAACAAGTATTTCGACACTCTGGACAGCGATGCACCGACGGACAGTATTCCCAACTATTCAGAGTTGGTTGCGCGCTGGGAATGGCCCCCGTGGTTGAAGTTGACCGGGATCGGCAAAACGATCCTGATTGCCTCGGATTTGGCGGTTACCCGGGCCGGGACACCGTCAACGGTTCCAGAACGGGATTGCCGCGCGTTTGATGTCCAGCCCTTTGCCCGTTGCTACGTTGTGATTGAATATGACGGCGGCCCGTGCCCGATCTACGAAGAATTTGCGTTCAATGATGCTGGTGAAATGACATTTATCGAGGCCTGGTCATCGACGCCCGGGCTGTTGCCTTTTGACGCCAATGCGGACAAATGGGCGGAACAATCCGACTTGAAGCGACTGTCTACGCTGGTTCCGGGTTTGGGCAATGAACGGGGACTGATTGACCCCGACGCGCCCTGGATGGATGCCGCCGCCGCAGAGGACGAGGACATCGCTGATTTCCAGCGCCGGGCGCAGGACTTCTGGGTGACGTGGGTATCAGAGCTGGAAAAGCACGGCAGTGATTTCTCGGAGGAATCGTTGTATGGCTATGGTTGCGGCTGGCCGGGGGTACCCGAACCCTGATCGGGCCGCTCGGCATCCAGCCACCAGGTTTCAATTTCGCCTTTGCCCTTGATTTCAACAACGCCCCTGGGGGACAGTTCGAACTGTCCGGCAAGCAGTGACTGCGTCGTCGCGCAAACCTGGATTCGGCCGTTTTCGCCATGCGACTCCATTCGACTGGCCAGGTTGACCGTATCGCCCCACAGGTCATAGCTGAACTTTCGTTCGCCGATTACGCCTGCGACAACCGGACCGCTTGCGATCCCTATCCTCATCTGCAGGCCCTTGTGATCGCCGTCATCATCCAGGATCCGCAACATGCCCAGCGCCATTCTGGCAACCGACACGGCGTGGTCATCTGTCGGCTTCGGAATGCCGCCAGCCACCATGTATGCATCACCAATGGTTTTGATCTTTTCCAGTTTCAGCCAGTCTGCCAGTCGATCGAATCGACTGAAGACCTGATTCAATAACTCGACAATCCTGGCCGCGGGGAGCGTCGCAGCCAGTTGCGTAAAACCGGCGATATCAGCAAACAACACCGTGACAGAGTCAAAACGATCGGCAATGTGCTCGCCGTTTTTTAAGCGTGCTGCGATCGATGCGGGCAGGATGTTCAGCAACAGCGATTCTGATTTCTGTTGTTCTGCGTCGATTCGCTTTGCCGCCACAAATTCGATTCTCTTATACCGTTCCAGCTGCCAGGCACCGTACAGCGTCAACGGATACATCGGTATCAGGATCAGCCCCAGGGACACGACCGTAAACAGGTCCGGGTTAAACAGGTGGTACGCAACAAACAGCACGCTGGCCGACAAGGCATTGATTACCAGTGCGTAGTGGAACCGAACCCCACCCAGGGACTGGATTGCAACAGGCAGGGCAATGCAGAGAATCGCAACCGCAATGAAACGGCCCTCATCGATCTGTATCCGGGTACCGAATCCCCACGCTTCCATCGTGTGGATGCCAACGTTGTCAGGGTACAGCGACATGGCAACGGTGACCCCCAGCAGATTCGCGGCGACACCGGCGATAACTGACGCCTGCGCGAAACGCAGCAGCCGATCAGACCCGCTGCCGGCGAACAGCGCGATGTGAAACAACGCTATGACACCCAGTTTTAGAATGATCACTTCACCGATGCCGTCAACGTGACGCATCGGTACGTCAAATAATGCGCTCACGCTCCATCCGGCGGCTCCGATCAGCGCTGCGATTCTGAACGGGCGTACCAGGTCTGCAGTCGCCTTTTCTCGGTATTCCCGTTCCCATTCGGGCTGATTGGCAAAGGCCATCGTCAGCCGATCCAGGTGAATACCAGACAGCGCGTCAACCGGGTTTTGGATGGGCGAATTCACATCGGCATCGTAGCAGGACCCGGTCGGCCAGACACAGATGCACCAAACGCGGAAGTGGGCAATAGGCTTACCATAAGGACTGGAGCAAACTGAGGACCAAGGAGCCGGAAATGAAACTGTGGATCGCACCCGCCGCACTGATGTTGTCGGCAGTTGGCTGTACTGAAAGCCAGCGCAACCAGATCAGTCATATCAAAAGCGATTTGATCGGGCTGGATCGCGTCGTGACCCTGTACAACGATCACGGTGGTGTGATCAAGACCTGGAAAGGCGACTTCAAAGTCGAGGTCCTGGGATCCAGCGCCCGGTTTCTGGACGAGGACGGGAATGCGGTGATTATCTCGGGAACCTTTGTCATCGAGGAAGTCGACTGACAGTTCGTCACGGCCTTGACGGAAACATGAATACCCCGGCCTGTGCGGTGGTTTAGTCTGGTCCCTACCGGATCTTTCCAAAGCGAGCCATCATGAACCGTCCCCGACAACCAAAATGGTCCATTGATTCGATTCCCGACCTGTCCGGTCGTTCTGCTGTTGTCACTGGCGCCAACACCGGGTTGGGATATGTCACTGCGCGGGTCCTGGCTGCACGCGGGGCAAGGGTCATCCTGGCGTGCCGGTCATTGGATCGGGGCGAGGCGGCGGCGCAGTCAATCCGGTCAGGCCAGGTGTCCGGAACCGCCGAGGTTCTGGCCCTGGATCTTGCCAACCTGAAGTCAGTAAGTCACTTTGCCGATGCTGTTGCCGGGGCGGTTGATCAACTGGATTTGCTTGTCAACAACGCCGGCGTGATGAGTTCCGGCTACCAACGCACCAGCGACGGATTCGAAATGCAGTTCGGAACGAATCACGTGGGGCATTTTGCACTGACCGGGTTGTTGCTGCCGCTGTTGGAACGTGCTTCGCAACCCAGGGTCGTGACCGTCAGCAGCCTGGGGCACAAGATGGGGCGGATGGATTTTGACAACCTGCAGTTTTATGGCGGTCGTGGGTACCGGAATTTTGCAGCCTATGGCCGTTCCAAGCTGGCCAACCTGCTGTTTGCGTTTGAATTGCAACGCCGGCTGGAAAAAGCAGGAAATTCAACGATCTCGCTCGCGGCCCATCCTGGCGCATCCCAGACTGACCTGGGCCGGCACCTGGAGGGACAGTGGTTTTTCCGGGTCTTTGAACGCGCCTTACGCTGGGTGGTCCAGGATGCTGAACAGGGTGCGTTGCCCCAATTGAGGGCCGCGACGGATCCGGATGCGGCCGGTGGGGACTATTTTGGTCCCGGCGGTCCGGCCGAGCTGAGCGGCGCGCCGGTCCGGGTCCGTCCAGTCCGCCACGCACTTAACCGCCACGATGCCGGCCAATTGTGGGATACGTCCTGCCGACTGACGGGCGTCAGGTACCTCGACTGATCATTTGGTCATTCTGGTTCCCCCAGGAACGCCTGGTTTTCCATCAGCAGCTGGAATGCCTTTGAGATCTGCGTTGCGACAGATTCCCTGGACACGGTGGGCGGCAGGCCGTTTGCGATCCCGAGCAGTAGACCGATCAGTGAGTTCATGAAAATGAACATGTTGGTATCGCTCATCGAGTGCCCGGCAAAGCGGTCATCGGAAGCAAAAAGCAGCTTGACCAGCATTTCCGCCTTGCCTAGCAGGCGAACGATGGGTTCTTCGTCCATCAGGCCGGGAACCTGACCCACCAGGACCTTTGTGATTCCGCGGTTTTCGATCGCCACGTCAACGGCCATCTCGGCAAACGATTCCAGTGCCTGAATCGTGTTTCCGGCAAGCCATTCCGGGATTCGTTCCTCGACCCTGTGCCAGATGATCCTCGCCTCGTAATCCAGCAGGGCCAGAAGGATATCTTCTTTGTTGTCGAAGTACTCGTAGAGTGTGCCGATCCCGACACCGGCCTTGCGGGCGATTTTATGGGTTGTCACTTGCGCGAAGGGCTCGTCGCGAATAATCCGACCTGTAGTTCGGATTATTTCATCATACTTTTCCCTTGATCTCGCTTGTTTTGGGATTCGTTTAGTCATAACAATAGTTTATTTATCATTTAAATATTTTACCAGCGCTTTATTTTTCCGACTTGAATCCGACTAAAAAGTCAGTTTAGCATGGCTTGTGTTATTAATACGGATAGGAGTCGCAGAATGGCAACAGCAAATAAAATCAGTTCGGAGCAGGTTACCCTGGCAGGGAATCGCCGGATCCCGGTCGTGGGTACGCGCAACCTGATTTCGGCGGCGCCCGAAATCGGGCGACTGGGGATCAATGGGCTGATTCTGTCGGCGGTGGCGCAATGCGGTGACGTATTCTCGGCAAAGCTGGGACCCTACCCGGTGGTCTTTGTCGCCCACCCGGATTTGTTGCGTCACATCCTGGTCAGCAACAAGGAAAACTATTCAAAAAGGAACCCGATGTTTGATGCGTTGCGCCCACTGGCGGGCAACGGCATTTTCCTGAGCGAAGGCGATTTCTGGCGGTCCCAACGGCGGATTATTCAACCCGAGTTTACCCGCAAGGGGGTCGCCGAACTTGTGGATGACATGACGACTGTAGCCGCGTCGATTGCTGCGGAGTGGGATCTGCAGCGTAGACGTGGCGAAATCGTCAACGCGTCTGAATCGATGCGCCAGGCGGCAATGCGGATAATCTGCCAGGCGGTATTGGATATTGATGTCGGCAAGGACGCCCGAAACCTGGGTCGTGCGCTGGACAATCTGATGACAATTTTCCAGCTGCGGTTCTCGTTGCCGGGTCCGTTTGGGAACGCGGTTGAGTGGGCAGGGGCGCGCCTGCAGGATCGGTTTATCCAGACCCTGGACGAGTTTATAGAGTGTGTAATAGAGCAGAACCGACAGTATGGCACCGATGGGGTTGTCAGCCGGTTGCTTGCATCGCCTGATCCTGAAACCGGACGGAAAATGTCCGTTAATCATCTGAGGGATGAAATTATCACGCTGTTTATCGCGGGCCATGAGACGACCGCGACCACGCTGGCCTGGGCGTTTTTCATGCTGGCGGAACACCCGAATGTCGGCAAACGTTTGAGGATTGAACTGGACAAGGTCCTGGGCGGGCGTTTGCCGGGGGCAGACGACCTGGGCAATTTGCCGTATACCCGGGCGATATTTGACGAGGCGCTGCGCCTGTTCCCTCCGTTACCTTTTGTTGCGAGGCAGGCTGTCGAGGAAGACC
>JBFJWU010000017.1:0-18707 GCA_041623475.1 bacterium
AGACGCCTGGGAACCGGTGCCACCGGGGTCGGGCTACTCAATCAGCCCGGTTTCGGGCGACGAGGCGTTGGCATATCGGCGGGCCGCCATGGGGCCTGCAAGGAATCCCTGCCGGCCGGCAATGACCGCGTGGCGCATGGCCCGGGCCATCCCGACCGGGTCATCGGCCGCTGCGATCGCGGTATTCATCAGGATGGCATCGACCCCCAGTTCCATTGCCCGGGCCGCATGACTGGGTGCGCCAACACCGGCGTCAACAATGACAGGCAGGTCAATTTCCTCGACCAGAAGTTCAATATTGTGGGGCATGCGGATGCCCTGGCCGGAGCCAATTGGAGCGGCCAGCGGCATGACGGCCGCGCAGCCAACGTCGACCAGGCGTCGCGCAACCATCAGGTCGTCACTGGTATATGGAAGGACCGTGAACCCCTCTTTGACCAGGATCTCGGCTGCCTCGATTGTACCGATGACATCAGGGAACAGGGTTCGCTCGTCGCCAATGACTTCCAGCTTGACCAGATTCGTTTCCAGGGCCTCGCGCGCAAGCCGGGCGATCCGCAGGGCATCCGGGACGTTGTAACATCCGGCCGTGTTGGGCAGGATCGTATACTGGTCCGGCGGGATTGCGTCCAGGACGTTGCCCGGGTCATTCAGGTCAATTCGCCGTACAGCAACCGTCACCATCTGGGCACCAGATGCCGCAACCGCCGCTGCGGTCTGTGCATTGTCCCGGTACTTCCCGGTCCCGACAATCAGCCGGCTTGACAGTTTCAGGTCGCCAATGACCAACGGCTCATCATTTCTGGGTGTTTCAGTCACCGCTATCCGCCTCCCACCATTTGTACTATTTCAACCTTGTCATTCGGTTTCAGGATTTTGTCCGGCCACTGGCTGCGCGGGATGACGTAGCCGCTGACCTCAATCGCAACCCCCCGCTGCGGCAGGTCATAGGACTTCGCAACGCTGGCAAGTGTCTCGTCTGGATCAATCTTGACCTGGGCACCATTGATCCAGACATCTATGCGGTCCCTGGTCACGGTGATGTGGTATCCGTCGCTGCAGTTCGGGCCAGGATGCGGGACTGGTAGCCAGCCATCTGCAGTTCCAGCGTTGCGTTCTGGCCGCCGGCAAACGGCTCCAGTGAAAGCTCCGGATCCAGGTAGTCGCCAATGCTCGAACCGTTCGGCCATTCGACCTCGGTGACATCGACCACAATTTCCGCCGGTTGCTCGGACAGGTTGTGCACGACGACCGCGGCGGTAACCGAGGTTCCCACTCGCCACGCGGTGATCGACGCGACGTTATCGCTAAACCGCGGCTGGACGCCCAGATCGATTCGACGGCCGTCGTGAAATGCCGCCAACTGATTCCGCAGGCCCAGAAGCTGGCGAAATGTCTGCAGGATACTGCCTTCGTCCCGGTCCTGGAAATCGAAATTGATCATGTCCGACCCGTTCGCGTGCGCCAGCTGTGGATCGCCGTCGCTGAACCCGAACGTCGGTGCACTCGAGGTCCATGCCATCGGTGGCGTATTGAAATCGCGGAAATCAACGATCTTGTCGGGGCCGGGTCCCATGCCCAGTTCGTCCCCGTACTGGATCGCCAATGGAAACGGTTGAGTCAACATATACGCCAGGCCAAACTTGATCAGCGGTTCGCTGCTGGCGGCCGCCAGCGAAAAACGGCGCAGGTCAGGATGGCCGGTAACCAGGATCGGCAGGCCGGTGGATGTTTCGAAACGGCTGTCCAGGTTGGTGACATATTCGGCCAGCACGGCCGGGTCGCCCTGGCCGCTGAGCAGGTCGCCCAGCAGCTTGGTCAGTCCGTAGCTCCACGCAAGGTGGCCGCGACTGCCGCCGTCTGATTCCAGATACCGGAACTGCCGCAGTGGGGCATCGTCGTTGGCGGTCCGCGCCGGGTGGTACGGCATCGCCAGCAGGACACGGCCGGGATATCCGTCCACAACCGAACGAAGCTGCGTCAACAGGTCACGTGACGACTGGGTGTTGTCGCATTGGTCGTCTGCCTCGATCCACGCATACGGGTGGGGCAGTACCAGACCGTCAATGCCGCTGTCCAGCCAGTAGCGAACGATTGCTTCGATCCGATTGACGACTTCAAAATTTCGTAAGTCCAGGTCTGGACTGCCTGTCGCAAACCGGTGGAAATACCAGGCACCGGCTGACTCTGAAAAGCTCCAGCGGCTGCCGCTGTACGGGTCGCCTTCGACAAAACCCAGGTCGGGGCAGTCGTCGGCTGGTGGATTGTCGCGAAACCGGAACCAGTCCCGCCGGTCCGAATCCGGCTCCTGCGCATCGACAAACCAGGGATGCTGCAGGCCAACATGGTTGACAGGTACCGTCAGGATAGTTCGCAAGCCCAGCGAACTCGCTGTGGTCAGAAGTTCAGAAAAATCGTCGTCGGTGCCCAGTCGGGGATCAATTTTGCGGAAATCCAAAGGCGCCCGGTGGCCGTCGTCCGGGCTGGTCATCATCACTGGATCCAGGACAACTGCGCCAACACCCAACGACGCAATCTGGGGCAAGCGGCTGGTCAGTCCGGCCAGATCGCCGATTCCGTCCGCGTCCGAGTCCTGGAACCGGTCTACGGCTATCCAATACTGGGCCACGTGCCGGTACCAATCGGTCGAAAACGCCTGTGCGGGCAGGCTTGCGGCCTGGCGGCTACCCGGACTCGGTTGGGGCTGCGAGCCTTTTGCTGAATCGCAGCCGACCCAGCCCAACACGGGTGCCAGGACAAGAATGGTCAACAAACGCGTCACGCCGACAGTGTAACCCGGCGATCGTGGTAAAGGGTACGCGAATTGCAGGAATGACAGGCGGGTGAGTGCCTGGCTACAGAGGCAGGACGTTGATGTCCATTGCACCACCAGCCAATTCAATCAGGTGCCGTTCGTGGGCAGCCAACTGGGTCAGGTGGGCGTAACGGCCCATGACCTTGCGGACATAGGGACCATTCGGCACCCAGCCTCGGCGCAGGCGACTGTTCAGAAGGGTTGGTCCCATGTTGTACGCGGCCAGGGCCAGGCGGATATCCCCGTCAAACATATCGATCAGCTCCGACAAATAAAGGGTGCCGATCTGGATGTTGCGCCGGGGATCTTTGAGCGTTTGCCAGTTTTCCCAGACGATTCCGTGCCGCCTGGCGACGTCTGCGCCCACGTACGGCAGGACCTGCATCAGGCCAACGGCACCGGCGTAGCTGATGACATTCGGATTAAAGTACGATTCTGTGGTGATCACTGCAGCCACCAGGAAAGGATCCAGGCTGGCGGCGCGGGCGGATTCGACCACCCAGCGGCTGATCATCGCTCCGTCGTGGATCTCAAACCCACGCGTCAATTCCTGGACAAACCGGTGCAACTGGTCTGATTCCCGCGCCAGTTCCTGCATCGTGGTCAGTCGATGCAATTCCTGAAGTCGCGCAGTTCGCTGGACCGCCTCCATCTGGCTGGCGTCGGGGGTTACAATTGGCCCGCACGTTGTCATGGACAACAAAACGGCGGGCAGGACGTGATTGATTCTGGGGTGCATGGGATGCCTCCTTGCTTTGCCGGCGGCGATCAACCTGAGGCTGATACTGTTCATTCGCTCCCGCTGCCGGCGGGCGGTTTCACGAAACGTTGTGTCTTGAAATCTCATTGGTTCAGTGTTCGGGTGCCATTGGTCCACACCATTCGGTAACATTGGTCGAACCAGAGGGGCCGTTCCAGGGCAACTCCCGACCGCCGCAAACTGTGCATCCCCCTGGGGAATGGCGACCGTTGTTGCCTGCGCTTCGAACAAGCGCGAGTACATGAAATCTATTATAACACGACGCGTCATAAAATACAGGCCGCGTGACATGCCGCGTTACGGCAGGGTCTGGAGCTGGATTCCGGAAGGTCGACCTCCTTGTGTCCTGGCAGACGGAGTTGTGCGGCTGCCGTGGCTGCCAGACCTTGCGGTTTCCGCAGCCGTTGCGGTGGTAATTCCGGTTATTCGTGGTGCGTGTTTTTGGGGTTCCGGCACCCGGAGCGCGAATTCCTGAGCCGGTCGAACCGGTGTCCACCCGGGACCTGGGTTCGAAATCCTATCCCCTATATTGTAGGGGGATCGCCCTCAATAGTCAAGATGTTGTGCGAAATCGGACTTTTCCACAGGCTGATTGCCTTAGCGTGACTGGACGGCGGGTGTTTTGCCCTGCGCGGCATCAATCAGGAACTGAAGTAAATCGGCCCCGGCATCAGGATTGTCAAAGGCGGCGAAATGATCTTCGGGATATTGGCGCAATACAGATGTCACCGTGGTACCGTCGATGTTCCGGTTTCCTGACAACTCGTCATTTATGGGCCGACGAGGTGGATCAAGCAGGTCGAACTGATCGATCGGTGCCAGTCCTGGTCCTGCCCATTCAACATCAAGGTTGACGGCCAGGGCCTCCAGGAGTTGTGGCGGCGTATGCTCGTCGGTCAGTCCTTCGCTGACAAACAGATGCAGTGGCCTGGCGGCGCTATCCGAACGGATTCCCGGCCCCTGGATGTAGCGCGCGTAGTTCAATGTGTCGGCGCTTTCGGCAAACGTCTGGAACAGCGACAGTGCCGGATGGAACAGATCGTAGTCCGACCAGCTTCCGATCGCTGCTTCGACCAGGGCGGGAATGTTGACCGGTAGTGTTTTGTACAGCAATGCCAAAGCCAGTCCGCCGCTGGCACCGCTCAGCACGGCTGCCTGATGGACGCCGGGTTGGACCGCCAGGTAGGGAATTCCGGCATTCGTGCCCTGGGAATGCCCCATAAACAGGAATCGGTCCGGATTGATCCGGAACCGCTCCGCCAGGGGGAACTGGCTGGCGGGCGCATCCAGGTCGCGCAGCCAGCGGGATACAGACACGAGGTCCGCCGCCCCCTGACGGATATTGTCGCGAATCGCCAGGATATTAAACAGATTAAAGGTCAGGATGGATTCATCCAGGGGCGCATCCGGCGGCAGCCGTGTCCCGTGCAGGGGTTGTTCGGACGATACGCTGGCAATGCCGGCCCGGCATAATTCCTGTTGGCAGTTTCGCCGGTCGAAATCGCCCTGGGTGGCGCTGCAGCGTGTCCGCGTCCAGCTGTCGGCATCGCTGCCGGTCCCGTGGGACATTAACAACGTCGGCCAACCGGTATCCGGCATGGCGGCTGATGGTACGGCGATGATGGTACGGACACGGTCGGTACCTGCGGTCACCGGTCCGTTGTCGTCAAAACGCCAGTTGCCACCGTCCAGCGTGTACGGCTTGTCGCCCTGCTGAAAAGACAACACTTCAACAAACGCCTCGACCAGTCGGCAACTGCCGCTGGATCCGGTTGTCTGCCACGTCACGGTACGCGGTGGTTCGGGCCAGTTCGCCACCACGTCAGCAGCGTCCGCCAGGCCCGAAACCGGGTCCTGGGTTGTAAAGATTGCACCGGCGACCGGCCAGAAAGGCAGTTCGCCGCTGCGATACAGACTTTCCAGCCCCGCAGCATCCGCGGCCTCCAGTCGGTCGCGGAACCACTCTGCCCGGTGCAGGGACCAGCCACCGAATTTGCTCGACAGGGCCAGGCCATACGTCGTCGCCGGATGCAGGGTGAAGCCGGAAACCGGCATCGCCACCAGCGTTTGCGAAGGCAGGAAGGTGCTGCCATTGGGCCTCCAGTTGAGCTCTAACGGGATCCGATCGCCGAACGTGGGGTGGTCAGGATCAATATTGATCAGCAGGACTGTGCTGGTGTCCGATACTGATGCGGCTGGACCGGGCAAGCGGGCATCAAACGGGGCGTTTTCAAACCGGACAAAGATCCCGCTGTTGGTCCCGAACCCGGGCCAGTTTTCCTGGATCTCGTCCAGGTAGCTGCGCAGGATGGTACTGCTGGATGGATTGGGAAAGTCTGCCAGCCGGTCCGGTGTCCACTGGTTGTCAGGGAACGGAACGCCCAGGAACCCGTCGCCACCTGCCAGTTGCATCGTCAGTGGACGGCGTTGCGGCAGGGTCGGCGGATCATCCGCGGTCGTACAGGCACCGACACACAGTGGCACCACAATCAGGGCCGCCAGCGTAATACCGGAAGCCCCACGAATCATTGGCCGGTGTCCCCTGGTTCGGGCCGTAGCGTGACCCTCGCATCAGCTGCCGGAGCGCGCCCGTGCAGGTCGCCGGGCGAGGTGCTGACCGGATTTCCATCCTGGTCAATCTTGACCACAACTTCCAGTTTGGCCAGGTCCGGCAGCGGACCTTGCAGGATATTGCGGTCAGTCAGGGAAATCTCGATCGGGAATTCGGCTGGTGCCGCAAATTTGCCCGCCACCAGCGGCATTCGCCCGTCTGCCTGGCGCAGCAGCACAAACATGACCGAATCGGGCGGGGCGGGTGGACCGTCAATCGCGACGACGTACTCAAACGCGGGCTCGGTGCTCAGTGGCGCCAGGGTCAGGTCAATGTGCGTATTGCCCGGCACAGCAGCAGATGCCGCTGTTGCGGCCCAGTCTCCTGGCGCGGCGGTCCCGGCGTCACCATCGGAATCCCATCGGGCGAAGACAATCATTGGCCCACCGGCATCACCGCCCATCCCCATTCGGTCTTCGTCCGTCAGGAAAAACGTTTCCGGAAACCGTCCCGCAGTCCGACGCGCGACAAACACCGGCGGTCCGCCCGCTGCAGGTCGCGCCCCCAGGTAGAGGACGTCACTTGTCGGGTGGTTCGTCGGCACGTCGTCAGACAGCGCCAGGTGGACAATAAACGCCGCCTCAGGCCATTGGTTTTCCGGCGGTTCACCGACATTTCGCGAACACGCTATTGCCAAACCCACGATGATTGTCAAGAAAAATATACGCATCAGATCCTCGTTACCCTGCCATCGAAGTCGGCAGGGGCAGAAATTGCCCGTGCGCGAACCAAAAAATCCAGCGACGACAACGACATGGAAACAGATGGACGAGCCTGTCGCAATGATCCCGGGGTGTTGCTTCCAAGGGGGTCTATCGGGTAGCTTGACGATGTGTACGTGCGGATAAAATCACTGGCCAAATCGCGGCTCAGCTTTGTTCTCTGGGCATGGTTAGGGGTCGTCATGGCATCGACCGGTTGCGATGACACGTCACGGGGCCAGGTCATCGACGGCGGCTTTGGGACTCGGGCGGTGTCAGATATCACGGTCCAGAACGTCAATCTGACGGGGCTCGAGGACACGCCGTTGCAGTTTTCCCTGCAGGCGACATCGGCAGGCGTTATGGCAGAGTCGATTCGAATCGTTGCCCTGACGTTTCCAGAAAATGGCAGCCTGACTCAGTCTGGGCGCCAGTTTGTTTATACGCCGGCGGCGGACTTTTCCGGGCAGGACAGCTTCCTGTATGCGGGTGAACTGACCGGAGCGCGCAGCAAGCCGGCGACCGTGACAATTGATATTGCCTCGGCAAATGATGCGCCTGCAGTGGCCAACCTGTTTTATGTCACCGGGCAGAACAAGACGCTGACCGCGCCGTTCGGGGCGGTCGACCCCGAGGGTGACCCGATCCAGTACGAAATCGTAACGGCACCGACACAGGGATCAGTTACGGTCAATAATACCGATGGCACGTTCAGCTACGTCCCGAACGGTACTTTTGTCGGGCTGGCCCAGTTCTTTTTCCGAGCCGGCGATGGGCAGCTGAACTCGAGCCCGGCGCGGGTCGACATCCTGGTCCAGGACGATGTCCCGCCGACCCTGACCAGTGTCCTGCTGGAATCGGGCGCTGCTGATACAGAGTTTCGCAACGCCAATCTGGCGGTTGTTGCCGATGCGACGGCATTCGAAATGAAAGTCACGGGTGATGTCGCGTTTCCATCGTCGGCCTGGCGCCCGTTTGTTGCCAGCCAGACGGTCAACCTGACGCCAGGCGACGGTACAAAGTCGGTCTGGGTCCGTGTTCGCGACGAACTGGAAAATGCCGGGCAGGTCAAAGGTGACCAGATCCTGCTGGACCAGTTGGGCCCTGAAGCGACGCTGACCTATGACCAGTACACCCGGTTGATTACCAACCAGATCGCCATTGATGCCACCGATCCGTCGCCGCCCATCACTATGACCCTCAGCGGGCAGATTACCGGCAGCACGCCAGTGTCAGGAACGGAATTGGCTTACAGCACGCCGGTTACGGTTTATCTGCAAGGAGGACAGGGTCCGCGGGCGGTCACCGTTGCCCTCGAAGACAAGTTCGATCACGTCGGTGGGCCCTATGTTGCCAGTTTTACCCTCGACTTTACTCCGCCGTTTGGTGGTATTTCACAGGCCCTGGTTCCGGCGACCAGTTACGTAAACCAGCCCCTGCTGCCGATTCCGCTGACACTCAGCTTTGGCGACCTGACCAGCCCTGTCACCGCCGCGGTGCTGGGTGGCGACATTATTCCGGCCAGCATAGTCCTGGATGTCTCGGGGTTTGGTGCCGTTGGTTCGACGGTCCCAACGGTTTCACCGGCGACGGTGTTCCTGGATGCGGATACTGACGGTCCTAAACAACTGACGGTGTACTACCTTGATGCCGCTGGCAACAAAAGCCCCGTCTATGCCGACATTGTCACCCTCGATACGGCCCCGCCGGTCCTGACCTCTGTAACCGTGGCCGGCGGTGCAGCGGTTACCAGGGATACCGTCCTGATACTGGACGTCGTGGCTGGTCCGGATGCGTTTGAAATGGAAGTTACCGCGGTCGACCAGTTGGGGATCCCGATCCTGATCGACAATCCGGTAGCCAACTTTGCCCTGGGGTCGTCACTGCCCTTTACGGCAGTGACGACGGTGACGCTGAACACGGGCCTGTTCGGGGTCCAGGACGGGCAGGTTAATATCTTTGTCAACGTCCGTGACTTCGTCGGCAACGCCTCGACCCCTGTTGGCGGGACGTTCATCCTCGACCGCGTCGCGCCCAGTGGCTCGATTACAAGTGCTGTCAGCGGCGTTACATCCGATGCCGTATTGCCCGTATTCCTGTCCTGGTCCGATGCCAATGGTGTGACAGCCGTTTCATTCAGTGGCGACGTGGCATCACCCCTGGGTTGGTTGACCGATTTCAGCGCCGCTGCGTTCGTTACCCTGACCACTGGCGACGGCGACAAGTCAATCCAGGTCGAATATGTTGATGCCGCCGGAAATGTCGGTGGACCATTCGGGACGTCGGTAACCCTGGATACCGGGGTCATCAACGGAACTGTTGTGCCGGCGACTTTTGCGACATCGGTAACACCCGTCGAATTGAACCTGACGGTCCAGTCCGGTGTCGCCCCATTCGAGGTCACCCTGTCCGGTGATCTGTCCAACGGCTTTGCCGACACCTGGATGGCATATTCAACGCCGGTCACCGTCTTTTTGACCGCTGGTGAAGGCGTGAAATCGATCAATGTCCGTTTTCGCGATGCCGAACTGGATTCCAGCGTGACCTATACAGCCGTGATCACCCTGGATACTTCGCCGCCAGTCCTGGCAATTACGGCACCGGTGCCCGGAGGGATCACGTCGGCGATCGACGGAGTCCACGGCACCGTTTCCGACGGCGGCACCGCACCCAGTGGTGTGACGGGTCTCATGGCGTCGGCGCAGTCGCCGGGATTCTTCTATTTCGACGGGGTGACCTTTGGTTCGCTGGTTGAACTCCTGTTTCCGGTGGCCCCCAATGCGACGTGGTCGTGGTCTGCTGTAACCCTGGATGCCGGTTTTGGCAACGGCGACTATTCGCTGCGTGCGGTGGCATGGGATGCGGCTGGCAACGAGGCGGATTCCGGCAGTCAACAGTTTGAACTGGATACGGTCGGGCCCTCATGCGGAACGTGCCTGGACCTGGCCCGCAGTGGAATGTCTGTCGAATACAGTAATTCTGTCAACGTGGTTGCTGCCAGCGTCGGGGTGACCGACGGCGCGACACCGATCGTGGCCCGGTATTCCGGGGACCTCGTGTCACCGACCGGCTGGGTGTCGTATTCGTCGCAGCAGGCGATCACACTGACGGCCGGCGAGGGAACCAAGACAGTTGTCGTCCAGTACCGCGACGGCATCGGCAACCTGTCCGCCATGTACGCAGATGTCCTGACGCTGGATACAACGGCACCGGCACCGGTCGCTGTGACCTTGGCGTCGGGCGCCGGCGCAACGTCGTCAACCATGACTGTCGCTGATCTTTACGCAGCCGGTGCGGTCACCCTGGACATAACGGGTGCCGATATTACGGACCAGCTGGGTGTCGCCATGGCCTCGCAACTGCCGGTGACGCTGACGGCCGGCGAAGGTGCCAAGGAAATTACGGTCACCTATTACGATGCGGCTGGAAACGCTGCATCGGCGACTGACAGTGTCCTGCTGGACCAGACGGCACCGTCTTTGGCATCAGTTGTCATCGCCAGTGGTTCCGGGGCGGTCAGTCGGACAACGGTTAGTCTGGCGATATCGGCAACCGGTGGGCCGTTCCAGATGCAGTTGACCGGTGATGTCAGTTGGCCCATCGACTGGGTCAGCTACGCGGCGTCAGCGACGGCGGTGTTGACGGTTGGCGATGGTCCAAAGACGGTGTATGTCACAATTCGTGACGAGGCACAGAACCCGGACGGACCGGTGACCGACTCGGTTACTCTGGACCAGACGCCGCCAGCGGTACCGTCCGGTACAACCGCTTACGGCGGGACGTATGCCGTCACTGTAACCTGGGCGACGGCGGCGGACGCGGTGTTTTACTGGGTCTACTACGACACAGACACCGGTGCGCCGTACGGGGGCACGGACGCGACCCAGGGTGCCAGCCCGGTCTCTGTCGCAGCGCCCACGACTCAGGTCACACTGACAGGCCTGCAGGCACCGGTAACCTACTACATCGCGGTCCAGTCTGGCGACAATCTGGGTAACCTGTCGTCGTTCAGTACCGAGGTCACGGCGCTCACCCGCGAACAGGCGATGATCACGGCGACGACCACGTTTGCCAATGTTGTCACCGGGACCCGACCTTTGGGCCGGGTCGATGGTGCGGCAGCCGGGGACCGGTTTGGTCAACTGGTGGCCGTGATGGACGATGTCAATGGCGACCAGAAGCTTGATTTTCTGGTTGGTAATTATTCCTACAACAGCGATACCGGTCGCGTTTATGCTTATTCGGGTGCCGACGGCTCATTTATCTGGCAGGCCGATGGCGAGGTGGCAGGGGATCAATTCGGGCGCGGGGCTGCTGCAATTGGTGATCTGAACAACGATGGCGTTGCCGATCTGGTTGTCGGGGCGTTGCTCAACGATGATAACGGTCCGGACGCTGGAAAGATCTACGCTTTATCCGGTACCAACGGGGCCGCGATCTGGACTCGACTGGCCGAAACCGCCGATGACCGGTTCGGATCTGCAATTGCACCCGCCGGCGACCTGGATGGCGACGGCAGCCCTGATGTGCTGGTTGGTGCAGATGTGGCCGATTTTGGTGGCGCTGATTTTGGCAGCGTTTATGCGTTGTCCGGGACCGACGGCTCTAATATTTTTCGTATCGACAGTATCGACGGTGGCAATTTTGCCGGACCACACCGGGTCACCGGCGGCTACGACCTGGATGGCGACGGAACCCCGGACCTGATCGTCGGGGCACCCCGAACGTCACTTGGTGGCGCCGATTCGGGCAGCGTCTACGCATTTTCCGGAACCGATGGCAGCCAGTTGTGGCGAATCGATGGTGCAGCAGGCGATAGAATCGGTGATGCGATTGATATCGCCGGTGATGTCGACGGTGATGGCCTGGCAGATCCCGTCGTCCTGGCACCCCGTGCCGACAACGGGGGGACCGACAGCGGCGCTGTCTATGCATTGTCCGGCACAAACGGGGCGACGCTGGTTGCTGCTGATGGGCAGGGGGACAGTGCGTCTGCGCCAGACGGTTACGCGCACGCTGAAGCCATCCCCGATGTCACTGCAGACGGGGTCCCGGATATCCTTGCGTCGGATTTCAACGCGGATACCACCGTGGCGACAGCGGGCAGTGTTCTGGTGATTGATGGCAGCAGCGGGCAGGTCCTGTTCCGCGTCGATGGTGTTGTGTCTGGTGCTGTTTTCGGACGGGACGCAGATGTGGCCGATGTTGACGGGAACGGCTGGCCAGAGCTGATCGTTGGGGCCGATCGTACTGATATCCTGGGCGCAGATACCGGCTCGGTTTATGCATTCGAACTGACCGGCATCTCGCGGGCGTTGACACCGTTGACCTCGACAACCGTTGGATTCACGGGCAGCGGGTCAGCAGTGACCGCCGATGCACGTCTGAATGGCGGTGCGTGGGCGCCACTTGGCACAGCGACGACGGCGACGACCTACAGCAATCTGTCTGAAGGGACGCAGTCACTGGATGCCCGGGCATTTGATCCGGACAGCGCCGCGGGCCCCACGATCACAATTGACTGGGATGTGGACCTGACCCCGCCGACGGTGACGCTGGTCCAACCGGTTTCAAGTGCCACTACCAGCTCGACACAGGTAACCGGCACCGTGGCCGACGTGGTGTCGAACGGTGTTGGTGGCCAGGTCCTGGGGATTCGCTGGGCGGCTAAACTGGTGTCCAGTCCAACGGACGTCTGGTGGAACGGGTACGAATTCCGGGTCCATGCACCGGTCTACTTTTTTCAGCCGACTACAACCGACTGGTCGTTCGCCTTGCCAGCGACCGGTGCCGGTGATTACGAAGTCCGGGTGGTCGGCGTCGACGGTGCGTTCCAGTCATCTTCGTCGGTAACATCGTCCAGCTTCAGCTACGTCCCATGACCGACAATGCCGCAATCAGGGTCCGGGACCTGCACAAGTCGTTTGGCAAACACCACGTCCTCAAGGGCATGTCGTTTGAAATTCCGGCGGGTGAAATTACTGTCTTTATCGGCCCGTCGGGCACCGGGAAATCGGTCCTGATGAAAACCATGGTTGGCCTGTTGCATCCGGACCAGGGCTCGGTTAAATACGGCGACCAGGACATTACCAGACTTGCCGGCCAACCCCTGTACGACCTGCGGGCCCGGTTCGGCAAACTGTTCCAGGACGGCGCGCTCTTTGACAGCCTCAGTGTTTATGAAAATATCGCCTTTCCGATACGCCGCCACCGTAATTTCGAAGAGGACCAGATTCGCGAGATCGTTGACCAGAAACTGACCGCGGTCGGTTTGCCGGGCATCGAGCAGAAACTGCCAGGCGAATTGTCCGGGGGGATGCGCAAGCGGGTCGGCCTGGCCCGGGCCATTGCGCTGGATCCCGAGATCGTCTTTTTTGACGAGCCAAACAGTGGCCTGGATCCGGTGATGAGTGCGGCCATTGATGAACTGATCCTGGACATCAAGGCGCGGATGGGCAGTACGTTTGTCGTCATCAGCCACGACATCGAAGGCACGTTCAAGATCGCCGACCACATTGGCATGCTTTACATGGGCGAAGTCATCCAGTTCGGCACCAAGGACGAAATACTGTCCAGCGACAAACCAATCCTTAAACAGTTCTTCAGTCGCAGTACCGAAGGCCCGATCGCCGTTGCCTGAACAGACACCGTCCGTGCCGGTCCAGCATTCTGCAGACAATCTGGGACTGAAACTTAATGTCCTGGAGTGGCCGGCGCAGACCGGCGACGCCCCCGTGCTGCTGCTGCACCACGGGTTTCTCGATATCGCCCGATCGTGGCAGCGATTTGCCGATGTCGTTGCGGGTCGGTGGCGACTGCTGGCCGTCGACGCGCGGGGCCACGGGGACAGCGACTGGGTCGGCGCCGGCGGCTATTACCATTTCCAGGATTACGTCATGGACCTGGACGCAGTGCATTCGTCGCTGGCTCCGGGGACACAATTGGTCCTGGTTGGTCACTCCATGGGCGGAATGGCCTGCGGCTATTACGCGGGGACGTGGCCGGAACGGGTAACTGCGTATGTATCCATCGAGGGCCTGGGGCCGCCGGACACCCGGTTTGCCGATGCCCCGCAGCGGGTCCGCGACTGGGTTGATGGCGTGCGTCGCCTGCAGTCCCGGTCTCCGCGCCTCCTGGACAGCGTTCAGCACGCGGCCCGGCGACTGCAGGACTGGAACCCCCGCCTTGACCCGGAGTTCGCCACGTTCCTGGCCGAGCACGGCACTCGCCCGGTTGATGGCGGTGTCGCCTGGAAGTACGACCCCCTGCACCGAACCCGCTCGCCGCAACTGTTCCACCTCAGCCACGCCCGCGCCTTCTGGGAGCGGATCGACTGTCCGGTTTTGTATATCGATGGCGCCGAGAGCCAGTTCCGTTACCCCGAGGCCGAGGCCCGGGCGTCCGGACTGGCGCAGGAGATCGAGACCATCGATGGTGCCGGACACATGATTCATCACGAGCAACCTGCAGCACTGTCTGGCGCAATCGAGCGTTTCCTAAAGGACACCCCGCGTGGCTAGGATCGCGATGGCCCTGGCCGCAGTCGTTGTCGGCGCCTCGGCATTTGCAGCCGGTACCGGTCTGGTGACGGGTCACCTGGCCGCCGTGGACCGGCTCGACCGGGCGGCACGTGTGGGTGACCTGGACCTGTTCATTGCCCAGGTCCAGCGGCCCCTGGCTGGCCCGGTCGCCGCGTTTCAGGACGCGTACGGGGTTACGCTGGTTACCGAGCATACCGCACGTGACCTGTCGATGCTGCTCGGAGCATTGACCACAGGCTGGTTCGTGATGGAGCTGGATGCCGCGCTGGGTGGCCTGGCTGAATGGTCCATGGTCCGGATGCTGTTTGGGCTGGCCCGACCCTGGATCCAGGTCCACGAGCCGGAAATGGTGCCGCTCCTGGAGCGGGCCCTGCCGCTGTTACCGCGCACGGATGACCAAGGACTGCGCGAACGGCTGCTGGATGACAGCCGCGAGCGCCTGATTGCGGCTGTCAAGCAAGCATTTCGCAGGCCCCCCGTTACTGAGACCGTAGAATGATCCCATGAAGAAACTTGGCTTCACAATCATTGGCGCGCTGGCCGTTGTGTCAGCAATCGTGGCCGTCCGCACGGTGACTTTCAATTCGCAGCAAATGCAACCACCACCGCCCCCGTCATCAGTTCAGGTCGATGTTGAACGGGCCGCCAGGCAACTGGCCCGCGCAGTAACATACCAGACCATCTCGTGGCAGGATCCGGGCCAGTTCGACAGCGAGCAGTTTTTTGGCCTGCACGGGTTTCTGCGACAACAGTACCCGTTAATGCACCAGGTCGGGCAGGTGACCACTGTCAATGATTATTCGTTGGTTATCCGGATTCCCGGTTCGACCCCCGAGCTGGGGCCGGTGGTCCTGGCCGCCCACATGGATGTTGTTCCCGCCGTTGCGGAAACGCTTGACCAGTGGGAACAACCGCCGTTCGGCGGCGTAATTACCGGCGGGTTTATCTGGGGCCGGGGCACGCTGGATGACAAGGTCAACATGATTGCCATCGCCGAGGCGGTGGAAGCCCTGCTGGCTGATAACTACAGGCCGGTTCGCCCGCTGGTCCTGGCGTTCGGACACGACGAAGAAGTGGGCGGACAGAATGGCGCCCGGGAAATCGTCGATACCCTGGCCATCGGTGTTGCACCGCAGTTTGTCCTGGACGAAGGGCTCAGTGTGACCCGGGGCATTACGCCCGGGTTTGACCGCGATGTCGCGCTGGTGGGTATTGCTGAACGGGGATTTGCAACGCTTGAATTTTCTGCCGTGGGAGCCCAGGGACATTCGTCGATGCCACCAGACCAGACAGCGATTGGCATTGTTGCCGATGCGATTCGCAAGGTCGAGGCGGCCAAGTTCCCAGCCCGGTTGCAGGGCCCGGCACGGACGTTGTTCGAATGGCTGGGGCCGGAAATGCCCGGGGCGCAACGAATCATCTTTGCCAACCTGTGGTTGTTCGAGCCACTTGCACGGATTGTCCTGACCAGCAAAACCAGCACCAATGCCCTGATCCGGACAACCGCTGCACTGACTGTTTTTGATGCCGGTACCAAGGAAAATGTACTGCCGCCGGATGCGCGGGCGCTGGTCAATTTCCGCCTGGCACCAGGCGATACGGTCAAGGGTGTCATTGCCCGGGTGCGCCGGGTTGTCGGCGATGATCGCGTCCAGATCAAGACGCTGGGTGACTGGACCAGCGATCCGTCACCCCTGGCGCCGGTCGACAGCGCCGATTTCCAGGCCATCCATCGCAGTATCCGGCAGGTTTTCAATGATGCGGTTGTAGCACCGTCGCTGGTCATCGGTGCGACGGATGGACGGCATTATGCACAGTTGACCCCACGAGTATACCGTTTCAGTCCGATGGTCCTTCGTCCTGAAGACCTGGGTCGAATTCATGGCGTTAACGAGCGCATCGCAGTCAACGAATTCGGCGATGCGGTGCGGTTCTTCCATCACCTGGTGGTCAATACGACCGGACATTAGGCTAATGACAGAATGGTCACCTGATTTCGAACAACTGCGACTGGCCGTATTTATGGCAGCGTTGTCTTTGTTCAGCCTGATCGAATCAATCTGGCCGCTGCGCCAACGCCAGGAACCGGCCCTGCGACATCGACTGCGCAATCTGGCGGTCAGCGTTACAGGAACCGTTGTGGTCCGGGCTGTGGTGCCTATGCTGCCTGTGCTGGTTGCGGCACACGTCCACGCTCAGGGACTGGGATTGTTCGGGACAATTGCGCTGCCATCGGTCATCGAGCTGGTTTGTACCGTCGTGGTACTGGACCTGTTGATCTATGTCCAGCACGTTGTCTTTCACAAAGTACCGTTCCTCTGGTGGTTGCACCGGATTCATCACAGTGATCGCGAATTCGATGCATCGACCGGGGTCCGGTTCCATCCCCTGGAAATCCTGCTGTCAATCGGGATCAAACTGGCGGCGGTTCGACTGCTGGGCGCACCGGCGTTCGGGGTGTTCCTGTTCGAAGTGATCCTCAGTTCAACGGCGCTGTTTAACCACGCCAATTTCAACCTGCCGCGACCGGTCGACCGTGCGCTGCGCTGGGTCCTGGTGACGCCGGCCATGCACCGGGTTCATCATTCGTCCGAACCGGACGAAACGGACAGTAACTTTGGATTCAACCTGCCGTGGTGGGATCGGCTGTTCGGGACCTACCGCAGTCAGGCGCGGCTGGGTGACGATCTCGATATCGGGCTCAAGGATTTTCCCCAACCCCTGGGGCTGGGACGATTGCTGATCCAGCCGTTCATGCGGCCGCCCGGTGCCGACCGCGACCACGCGGGCCAGGGCTAACTGCGTCCCGTAAACTCGGCGACCCGGTCCTCGGGCAATTTCACAAACGTCGAGGTCCCGCGGGCGGTGACCTTGCCGGATTCAACATCGCGAATCTCTGCGGTGATGATCAGGGCCCGTGAGCGCTGTTCTGCTATCGTTGATTCACATTCGTACTCGCGGTCGATCCAGTGCGGTGCACGATATTCGACTTCCAGTTTGGTTGTCGCATGGGGTGGGGCGCCAACCGACAGGATCGCCCAGCCCATCATCTCATCCAGAACCGTGGCTACAATTCCGCCGTGGCTGATGTTGTTGTAGCCCCGGAACCGCTCGTCCGGTGTCCATCTGGCGATGGCACCCTGGTCCGTCAATTCAACATCCAGTTTCAGGCCGGCATCGTTGTTGGGGCTGCAGCCAAAACAGTGAGTCGCTGCCAACTGCTGCGGATCCGGTTTCCTTCGTTTACCACTCATGTTGTGTCGCCCGTTGGCATCAGTATTCGTATTTTTCCTCTTCAGGCGTGATCATCAGTTCCAGTGACACGGTATGTTTAAAGTTGTCACCGGGTTCCGTATTGAACGCATAGGCGATCTGGCCCTTGGGGAAAAACCAGCCCGCACCGGTGCTGAATTCCATTCGATTGCCACGATCGGGCAGGAACTCGTACTTGTACCCGCCACGCAGGCCGATCTGTTCCTTGGCGATCGCTTCAAACCCCAGTGCCAGCGTCCAGCGTTTGATCGCATTGCTGAACATCATGGTGTCCTGGGTAATGACGATGGCGTTATGCGGGGCATAGGCGTGCCCGATGACAAACCGGGCCGGCGGCGCGTTGTCGGTGAACCACAGGATATCCTGCAGGACAATCGACATCCGATACTGTTCGTGGATTGGTGCCAGGATCCCGGCCTGCAGGTTATGGTTCTTCTTCTTGACGCAGCATGCAGCGCTGGATACTGGCCGTGGCGCCAGGGTTTTCACTTTCTTGAAATGGTAGCCAAAGCCCAGGTGGACCTTCTGCTCGTAGAACTCGGCAACCGACAAATGAAGGTCCATGCCCCGGTGCGCACCGAAAGCAGTTGCATCTGCCGTGCTGCCCCCGGTTGGCTGCTGGATCCGGAAGTCCGCGCCCATCGTAAATGGCGCATTCTTGCTGTCAATGATCGATGCACCAAATGTCCAGCCGGTGCCGGCATGTCCGTAAACGGTTCCGACCGTGTACCGCGGAATCTGGGACATCCCGGCCGGGTTGACCTCGATCGCGCTCTGGTCCATAACGGCGGCCGATGAAAACCCGCCCATCCCACGGTTCTGGCCGTAGATCCCTTCTGCAGCCGCGTTCCCGGCCGTGCCCAGCAAGGCCACGGCAACGATCCATTTGATCCAGTTCATTCGGATGATCTCTCCAGTATCAGTGTGACCGGCCCGTCGTTGATCAGTTCCACGTCCATATCGGCACCAAATTCACCGGTCTGGACCGCCAGTCCGGCGGCCGCGG
>JBFJWU010000018.1:0-18574 GCA_041623475.1 bacterium
ACTTCGGCGACGCGCAGGCCACCACCGTACATTGTCGAAAACAGGGCAAAGTCCCGCAGGCCAACGGCAGTATCCGAATGGCTGGCCAGGAATCGCAGCCATTCGACCAACTGGTCTGGACGAATCGTGGCCGGCAGTTTCCTTGGCAGTTGCGGCGCAGGCACCGCGTCCGCAGGATTTGCCCGCGCCTTTCCCTGGTCAACCAGGTAGCGGAAAAACATTCGGATCGAACTCAGCAGCCGCGCCTGGCTGGTCGGGGCCAGGGCGCGGGCCCGCTGCCGCAAATAGGCCCGAACCATCCGCGGGTTGATCGTATCCCAACGGTCAAACTGCGCCGGAACCGGGTCCAGGGTATCCAGCCATTTGTCGAGATCCCGGCGGTAGGCCAGGATCGTGTTGTCCGCCAATCCCCGTTCGCTGCGAAGATACGTCGCAAACGCGTCCAGGTCCGGATTCGCTGTTACTGGCCGGTTCAGTTGACCGTACCGGCGTCCGGGGTTGCGATTGTGCCGGGGTGGATTCCGGCATCGTCCAGGACGCGGGTCCACAGCGTTTCCGGTTGCTCACTGAAAACGTAATCGGTGCGCGACGGCAGGGTCAGCCACGCACCGACCGAAATCTCTGCTTCCAACTGCCCGGGACCCCAGCCGGAGTAACCGACAAACAGCCGAAACATGTCTTCACCCTTGCAGAATTGTTCGAGGACATCAGGCCGCCCGCTGATCTGGACACCTTCCTCGACCTCCTCTGACTGATCAGGAATCGGCTGTCCACTGTGAAGCAGAAAGCCACGATTGGTTTCAACGGGGCCACCAGCAAAAACCGGATCAGTCCGCTTGCTTTGAATGTCAAATTCCTGGCAAACGTCGGCCAGGTCAAACTCGGAAGGGCGATTCAGGACCAGCCCGAACGCCCCGTCATCGTCGTGGGAGATCAGGTATACAACCGAATGATCAAAGTTGTCATCGGCCATCTGCGGCACCGCAACCAGCAGGCCCGGTGCCAATCTGTCCTGGTCAAAGTCGGCCATGAGATCCGTCCTTTTCCTGGCAGTTACAAAATCGGCGGGACGACAGGGGGCCTGTAAGCCGGATTCTGTCTGGGACAGCCATTTATCTTGGCCGACCATTGCTGGCCGGCTCATGCGGCCTACCCGGAAGCACAGGCCGGACCGACCTAAAACGCTTCCCTATTTGGCCTTGCACCGGACGGGGTTTACCTAGCCGGTCCGGTCGCCCGGACCGCGGTGGGCTCTTACCTCCACCGTTTCACCCTTACCCGCCGTGGCGGGCGGTTTGGTTTCTGTGGCACTTTCCCTCGGCTTTCGCCGGGTGGGCGTTACCCACCGTCCTGTCCTGCGGTGTCCGGACTTTCCTCACAGGCAGATACCTGCGCGACTGTCCAGCCCCCGTAGTCCCGGCCTTGACTCCATTATACTGTCCGAATGTTTGCCACTGCCCGACGGGTAACAAGGGTGATCGCGGTTTGAACCGTTTCAATCTGCGCGACGCACTGACGAATCACGGCGGGATTGTCGTCGTGCTGGTTCTGACCGCCGCGGCGTACAGCCCTGTACTGCACGCCGGATTCGTGTGGGACGACTTTGACTATATTGTCAACCAGTCGGCGCTGCGGTCATTGGGCAATATCGACGCAATCTTCGCGTGGGACTTCTGGGATGGCGACCTGAACGCCGCGATGCAATCCTACTATCGGCCAATGACCTTTCTGGGGTTCGCGATCGACCATCAGGTCTGGTCCGGTCATCCCCATGGTTTTCACCTGACCAACCTGTTGCTGCATCTGGGCACAATTACGCTGCTGTACTGGCTGGCACTGATTTTCGGAGCTGGACCGTCGGCGGCCGCGGCGGCGTCCGGGGTGTTTGCTGTTTTTCCCCGATTGACCGAATCCGTTGCCTGGGTTTCGGGGCGGGCTGATATTCAGGCGTGCCTGGGGGTCCTTCTGTTCCTGGGGTTCTACGACCAGCGCAGGCCTCGCTGGCAGCAAGTCGCTGGCTGCGCGTTCCTGCTGGCCGCGCTGCTTTCAAAAGAGGTCGCCATCGCCGGCGGCATCGCCGTTGTCCTCGCCGCCCTGCAGCGCCCGGATCAGGATCGCGGCTACCGGTGGGCGCTGGCGGGCCCTGCTGCGGTTTTTGCCGCCTGGTTTACCACGCGTTCCCTGGCCCTGCAGTCGGCGAATCCGTTCCAGGCATCGTATGATCCCGCGTTTTTGGACCGCATCGGCGACACGCTGCAGACAGCCGGACTGTACGCCTGGATGGTGGCTGATCCATTCAAGCCGCAGGTGTTGATCGGGACACCGGGGATCCGGGACCCGCTGACAATGCTGGCAGGTGGTGCCGCTGTGATTGGTGTTGCCTTTGGTCTTTGGCGAATCCGACGCGGTGATGTCAGCCACGGGACACGCATCGGCACATGGCTTGCAGCGGTGTCAATATTGCCCGTATTGAATCTCCTGCCAATGGATCAATGGACGCTGGCATCGGACCGACTATTGTACGTTCCGATGGCCGGGCTGAGCCTGGTCGCAGCCGTTGCGTTCAAGAATGCCGGACCGCGAATGCGACGCATCTGCCGACCAACAGTGCCGCTGCTCATCGGGCTGATGGCTGTGGCAACGTACAGCCGCAGCCTGGACTGGCAAAGTTCGACCACGCTCTGGCAGGCCGCGGCCGAGGTATCCGGCGAGGAGCATGAGATCCCCTGGCTGATGCTGGGTCTGCACGCGTCAGCGGCGGGCGACTGTGACCTGGCGGTGTCAATGTTGACAAAGGCCCGGGCCGTATCGTTGGAACTGTCTCCGAAACGCGGTTGGTCGATCGCCAGCTTTGACCAGATTGCCGCCACTATACTGGCGTGCAGGGGACAATGACCCTTGCTTCCGAATAACCAAGGAGCGTGAAATGAAATTGACGATTGGCATCGTCATCGCTGTTGCCTTGGCCATCAGCCCGCAATCGACGGGAGCAGCCGATGACAGCAGCGCCGAAGAACTGTCTCGCAAGGAACGGTGTCGGCGGAATCCGCTGGACCAGTGGTGTGTCATTTTTGCGCCGACCGTAAGCTTCAGCCTGTCCGGCAATTCCAATTTTGCATTTGGGACCGGATTCTCACTTGGGACCTTTGTGGTCAAGAACCTTGGACTGGCCGGGGATTTCTCGTACGTTCGCTCCAGTCGCGAGGTCCTTTTCACCGGACCAGCGACCGCCGAAGTCGTGCGCGAAACCGGGAACACCTACGGAACCGGGCTTAGCCTGCGCTACCATCTGCAGTTTTCCGATGCGTTCACTCTCGTTCCAGGCTATCGCGGCGGCCTGTTCTGGGTTCGCGGGCAGCGAATCAACGGATCCGGCACCAGCCACGGCCCCAGCATGTCGCTGTTGATTCCGTTCGGTGAACGCGCCTGGGGCGGCCTGACAGGAACCTATGAATTCTCACGGTTCGAAGGCAACAACGACCGACAGTTCCAGATTTCGCCATCGATTTCGGTCTTTTTCTGATCCGGGGTTGGGCGCCGGCCTAGCCATCTCCGCCATCGACAAGCTTGACCGTATGCTGGCGAAACGCTGTTCTGCCGGTACCGTCCTGGACCGAGCAGGCAACCGTTCCTGACCGGCCGAACAATTCGGCAACCTGCGCACCGTTCTCGGCGTCTTCACGGATGATCGGGATCGGGAATCCCTGGTATTCGATCCACCCCCCCGACCCAATCACAAGGTCGGTCTGCTCCTCAGCCGTGCCAACGATCTCGCCGTCGGCAGTCTCGACCTCGCAGCGAAGACGGACGCGCAACTCCAGGCCCTTGACCCGAACGACCGGCATCATCCAGCGCCCGCCCTGCAGGCCATTGATAATCAGGGCGTTACCCCCGTCGCCGGTTTTTCGATAGGTTCCGTCGACATAAAACCCCAGCTCAAGCACAGGTTCGCCGGAGGGACGGTATTCCTGTGCTGACGGAACCGTCCAGGGGTCATTGACAAACTCCGGCCCCGACCCGCAGCCGGCCAGGGCAACAACCCATGCCGACAGCAAACACAGGCCCCGCCCGCGCCAATCTTGCCCGGAACAACGGTTCATCATGAATTGCATCGTTTCATTCTGGCTGGAAAGGCCGGGCCCGGCAAGACGCCGAGTTGATTGACATGTCAGTCAATCAACCGTAGGCTGTACCTGAACAAGGGAGCACCCAGATGGTACGGCAACGAAAAAAGAGCGAAATCCGCCGCCAGCAGATTCTCGATTCGGCGATTGAAGTATTCGCCGAAAAAGGCTTTCACAGTTCCCGGGTCAGCGATATCGCCAGCCGGGCGGGAGTGGCTTACGGCCTGGTTTATCACTATTTCGACAATAAGGAAGAAATCCTGCGAACCATTTTCCTGGAACGCTGGGCGATCATCCTGCAGATCATCGAGAACAACGTCAACGAGTCAGACCGGCGTGCCGAGGACCGGCTGCGCGGGATCCTGGTGTTCCTGATCGATATTTACAAAAAGAATGCCAGCATGGTTGATGTCATCATCCTCGAACTGCTGCACAGCCCCGAATTTATGCAGGAAGAGGTGCTGCGAGGATTCCAGCGGGCCGTCCTGGGCATAGCGGAGTTGGTTCGCCAGGGGAAAGCCGCCGGCGAAATTCGCGATTCGGCCGATGCCAACATGCTGGCCGTCTTGTTTTTTGGCGGGATCGAGGTGACCTTTAACGCGGTTGCCCTGAAAGTTGTCGACATTGATGCGGTCTCGTCCGAAGACTGGGCCGGTTCCATGGTTGACCATCTGTTCCGCGGCGCCGCCGCCTGACATCAAAACCTTGCCCGAAGATTCAGACATCCGTTGGATGCGGCAGGCGCTGACTCTGGCGCGCCGTTACACGGGCCGAACGGCACCGAACCCTGCGGTCGGCTGTGTCATTGTCAAAAATGAAACGATCGTGGGTAAAGGCGCTCACCGGGCTGCCGGCGAACCACACGCCGAAATTAACGCCCTCGCCGTGGCTGGCCGTGCGGCCACCGGTGCCACAATGTACGTCACGCTGGAGCCGTGCTCCCACCACGGACGAACACCACCCTGTGCTGACGCGGTCATCGCGTCCGGACTGACGCGCGTCGTAATTGGGACAAAAGACCCGAATCCGACGGTATCCGGCCGTGGCATCCGCAAGCTGAAGTCAGCCGGAATTCGCGTCGAAACCGGGACCTGCGAGCAGGATGCCAGGGACCTGATCGCCGATTTTGCGGTCTGGATCAAACACGACAGGCCATATGTTATTCAAAAGACCGCGTCGACCTGGGACGGTGCGACCGCATCGTCTCGAACCGGCCGGGAACAACTGACCGGCCAGGCGTCACAGCGCTTTGTTCACCGCTGGCGCAGCCGCGTCGATGCTGTGCTGGTTGGTGGCGAAACCTGGCGACGGGACAACCCGGACTTGCGGCCACGGGCATCCCGGTCCGCCACCAAGCCGTGGCGTGTCGTTGCCATCGGCGAACTGCCCGCACCATCCGGGACCCTTGCCGAGGTCGAACCATTGCAGTCGTGGTGGATCTGTGCCCTCGCCAGCCCGTCCAGACGGCAAGCCTGGGAGGACCTGGGAAGCCGTGTTACGGTCTGTGGCGGCAAACGACCCAGCCCGGGTCGGATCCTGAAAGAGCTTTACAACGGCGGCGTCCACCGTGTTCTCCTCGAAGGCGGTGCGACCCTTGCACATCAATTTGTTCAAAGACAACTGGTCGACTGGCTGGTCATCGGCCACGGGCCCCAGCTGGCCGCCGGGACACCGGGGGTGCCGGTCTACTCAGGCAAGCCGGTTCGCCCGCTGAAAGGCAACGTTCGCTTTGTGCCTCGGTCGGTGCGGCGGTTCGACGATGATATCTGGGCCCACGGCCCGGTCGAGTACCTGACCGACTGAATCAGTTGACCGACGGTTGGTCCGAATCGGGAATGACCATGTCAGGCAGCGGATGCCGCATCCCGCGCTTTTCAAGATACGCAAAAATCCCGTCGGGATCATCAAATGACAGGGCGTGCTGAAGCACGTCATCCATCTCTTCGACGAGGATAATTTCCAACTGGCTGCGGATATCGTCGGGAATTTCTTCCAGATCTTTCTCGGTCTCTGACGGGATCAGGACCCGTTGAATCCCGGATCGATGAGCAGCAAGAATCTTTTCTTTCAGGCCGCCCACGGGCAGGACCCGGCCGCGCAACGTGATCTCGCCGGTCATCGCCGTATCGCTGCGGACGGGAATCCCGGTCAGCGCCGATGTCAGGCCAATCGCCATGGTAATCCCGGCACTGGGACCATCCTTGGGCACGGCCCCTTCCGGGACGTGAACATGCAGGTCAACATTGCGGTAAAAACCGGGGTCGATCCCCAGGCGGTCAGCTCGACTGCGGACATAGCTCATGGCCGCCCGCACACTTTCCTGCATCACATCGCCCAGCTTGCCGGTCACGTCCAGTTTGCCGCGACCGGGAACGACGGTCACTTCAGTCAACAATACCTGGCCGCCGACTTCTGTCCAGGCCAGTCCCTGGGTCACGCCGACCAGGTCGTCCCGGCGTTCGTCGGGATCGCGGAACTTTTCGGGGCCCAGGTAATCCCTGACGGTCTTGGTTGTGATTGTTGTCCGCGAATCCTTGTTGACCCGTTCCTCCACGACATCAACGGCAACCTTCCTGGCGACCGCTTCGATCGTCCGTTCCAGGTTACGGACTCCGGCTTCGCGCGTATAATTGCGGACCATCTTGCGAACGGCCGGCTTCTGGAAACTGACCTTGTAGTCGCCCAGCCCATGTCGGTCCAGTTGTTTGGGGATCAAATGCCGGACCGCAATTTCGATCTTTTCCTCTTCGGTATAACTCGCCAGTTCGATGACTTCCATACGATCCCGCAACGGGCCAGGAATCGAATGCAGACCGTTGGCCGTCGTAATGAAGAAGATTCGGCTCAGGTCCAGTTCAAGATCCAGGTAATGGTCCATGAATGTGTCGTTCTGCTCGGGATCGAGGACCTCCAGCAAAGCACTACCCGGATCACCGCGAAAGTCACTGGCCAGCTTGTCGATTTCATCCAGCAGGAAAACCGGGTTGCTGCTGTCCACCTTGCGCAACCCCTGGACAATTCGGCCCGGCAATGCGCCGATGTACGTGCGGCGGTGGCCACGTATCTCTGCTTCATCGCGTACGCCCCCCAATGACTGCCGGACGAACTCCAGGTCCAGTGAGCGGGCGATGCTTTTTGCGAGGCTGGTCTTGCCCACACCAGGCGGCCCGACCAGGCACAGTTTCGGCCCGCGGATGGAATCGGTCAGTTTGCGAACGGCCAGGAACTCGACGATGCGTTCCTTGACCCGATCCAGTCCATAGTGGTCTTCGTCCAGAACCATGCGTACTTTATCAAGGTCGATATCCAGCGGGCGTTCTTCCTGCCATGGGATGGCCAGGATCCACTCCAGGTAGTTGCGGATGACAGCAGCCTCGGCCGATGACGGTGTCATCAATCGCAATTTTTTCAGTTCCTGCTCGGCGCGCTCCCTGGCGTGCTCGGGCAACGGTTTGGCATCCAGCTTTTCCCTGAGCTCTTCCAGTTCGGCGCGCCCGTCATCGCCGCCGCCAAGTTCACCCTGGATGGCCTTCATCTGCTCATTCAGGTAGTACTCTTTCTGGTTGCGTTCCATCTGTTCTTTGACGCGGCCCTGGATTTTCTTTTCGATCTCCAGGACTTCGATCTGGCCACGCAGCAGACGGAGGATTTCGTTGAGCCGCAGTTCGTCATCGCTGATTTCCAGCAGGAACTGGCGATCCTCGATGTCCAGGTCCAGGTTGGCTGCGATCAGGTCCGCGACGCGACCGGGATCGACGGCACTGGTCACAGCACTCTGGACTTCCTTGCCGACCTTCTTGTTCAGCTGGACAAACCGTTCGAACGCTTCCAGGACGCTCTGACGACCGCGCTCCAGGTCAAGCATCGTGGCGCGCTGAAAGTCCATCACCATCGCCGAAACGACAAAAACGGATTCCATCTCGATATAGGATTCGATGCGGCCCCGGACCTGGCCCTCGACCAGCAGTTTGATCATTCCGTCCGGCAGGCGCACCACCTGGTGAATCGTCGACAACGTGCCGACATCATAGATGTCATCGGGAAGCGGATCTGTGACCTGGGGGTCTTTCTGGGCGGCCAGCATGATTTGCTTGCCGCTTTTAAGCGAACGTTCGATCGCCTCGACGGACTTGTCCCGGCCAACAAACAGGGGGACTACCATATCCGGAAAAACAACAATGTCCCGCAGCGGCAGCAGCGGAACTTCAACGATCTTTGCGTTATCAGCCACTCAGGCTGATTCCGCCTGGTTTTCGTAAACCGCGACCGGTTCCTTGCTGCCGCCGACGACGTCCTCGTCGATCAGCACTTCCTTCAGGTCGCGCTTGTTGGGGACGTCGTACATGATGTCCAGCATCAGGTTTTCCATGATCGCCCGCAAACCACGCGCGCCGCTTTTGCGGTCGATCGCCAGTCTGGCGATCGCCGCCAGGGCACCCTGCGTGAATTCAAGCCGGACATCTTCCAGTTCAAACAGCTTCTGGTACTGCTTGACCAGCGCATTTTTCGGTTCCTGAAGGATCTTGACCAGCGCGAACTCATCCAGTTCGTCGAGCGTCGCGACGACCGGGATCCGACCGATGAATTCGGGGATCAGGCCAAACTGGATCAGGTCTTCCGGCTGTACTTCCTGCAACAGGGCACCGATGTCCTTTTCGCTCTTGCCACGAATATCGGCATTAAAACCCAGCCCCTGCCGGCCCGTCCGTCGCTCGACAATGCTGTCCAGCTCAACAAACGCGCCGCCACAGATAAACAGGATATTTGTCGTATCCATCTGCAGGAATTCCTGCTGCGGATGTTTTCGGCCCCCCTTGGGCGGGACGTTGGCGACCGTTCCTTCGAGAATCTTCAACAGCGCCTGCTGGACGCCTTCGCCAGACACATCGCGGGTGATCGACGGGCTGTCCCCCTTACGGGCGACCTTGTCAATCTCGTCGATATAAACAATTCCGCGCTGGGCGCGTTCGACATCAAAATCAGCGGATTGCAGCAGGTTGAGGAGGATGTTCTCGACATCTTCGCCAACGTAACCGGCTTCAGTCAGGGTGGTCGCGTCCGCAATCGTAAACGGCACGTTCAGGTACCGAGCCAGGCTTTGCGCCAGGAGGGTCTTGCCGGAGCCCGTCGGCCCGATCAGCATGATGTTGGACTTCTGGATTTCCACATCGCCCAGTCGTCCCTTGTTCTGGACTCGCTTGTAATGATTGTGGACAGCGACCGACAGTGTTTTCTTGGCACGATCCTGGCCAATAACATACTGGTCCAGGTATTCCTTGATCTCCTGCGGCTTCGGGACCTCGGACGAGCTTTTGCGGTTCTGGGTGCTCTGCTCGTAGTCCTCGGCGATGATGTCATTGCACAGTTCGATACATTCATCACAGATGTAGACAGTCGGCCCGGCGATCAGTTTGCGGACTTCCCGCTGGTCCTTGCCGCAGAAGCTGCAGCGCAGCTTGTCCGAATCGTGATAACGACTCATCCTTTGGCCTCCTTGGCCGGCTTGTCGCCCTTGCCGCCGCGTTCAACGCTTACGTGATCAATAATACCGTACTCCTTGGCTTCTTCGGAGGACATAAAGTTGTCACGTTCGGTATCCCGCTCGATTTTGTCCATCGGCTGGCCGCTATGGTGGCTGAGGATTCTGTTGAGTTCCTGCCGCATGCGCAGGATTTCCTTGGCGTGGATTTCAATATCGACCGCCTGTCCCTGCACACCACCCAACGGCTGGTGGATCATGATCCGGCTGTTGGGCAGCGCAAAGCGTTTGCCCGGATCACCTGCTGCAAGCAGGACCGCCGCCATACTGGCCGCCTGGCCAAAGCAGATGGTGTTGATCGGGCAGCGAATGTACTGCATCGTGTCGTAGATCGCCATCCCGGCCGTGATCACGCCGCCGGGGCTGTTGATGTAGATGGAAATGTCGTGTTCCGGGTCTTCGCTTTCCAGATGCAGCATCTGGGCGACCACCAGGTTGGCAATTCCGTCGTCAATCGGGGTACCAAGGAAAACAATCCGTTCCTTGAGCAGGCGGCTGAAGATATCGTATGCCCGTTCGCCGCGTCCCGTCCGTTCGATAACCATTGGTATCAGCTGGGCGGCGGGAGCGTTGTGGAACTGTTCGGGAATACTCATTCTGGTGCCTCTTTTCTATTCGTCAGGTTTAGAGCCCGACTTTTTTTTCGCTGCCTTTTCCCGACTTTTCTGGAAGGCTTCGGGGGTAACATCTTTTATGTTCGCATATTCGACGACCTGGTCGAGCGCTTTGCGGTTTCGCAATTCGTGCCGAACCTGTTCAAAGGTGCCGTCTTCCCGTGCCCGGGCTGCCAGGGCCTCGGGGGATTTACCCGATGCCGATGCGACGGTATTCAACTGTTCCATGATCTGGTCGTCGGAAATCTCGATCCCTTCGGCCTCGGAAATTGCCTCTAGCAGGAATTCGATTCGCACGTTGCGGTCGGCACGCTCGGCCGCATCCGCCATCAACATCGGGACCATGTCCTTCAGGGCCGATTCAGGATAACCCTGCTGGACCAGGCGCTGTGCGGTCTCTTCGGCCAGGTTCTGCTGGGCCCTGGCGACAACACCTTCGGGAACATCGAACTCATGGTTGTCCAGCAACTGTTCCAGGACCTGTGATTCAACCGCTGCACGGCTTTCGCGCTCATAGGTCTCGGCCAGGTCGTCGCGAATCCGGTCACGCAGTCCCGCCAGGTCACTGTCGGGCAACATCCGGGCAGCAAACTCGTCGCCCAGTTCCGGCAGGTGGCGTTGCTGGTGTTCTTCGATACTCAGCTCAACCTGCACCGTTGCACCCTGCAACGCTTCGGTCGGTGCCGATTCGTCCATTTGCATCTCAAAATTGAGCGTGTCGCCGGATCGGGCACCAATCAATTTGTCCTCGATGGCCTGGGCCAGCGAACCATCGCCCACCATTACGTGACGATGGTTGACATTCCCGTCCTTGATCGTCTGGCCATCCCGCGTGATGTTGTACGTAATCGCGACGTGATCGCCTTCGACGATTGTGTCGTCGGCCCCGGGCTCGCGGTATTCGGCGGCGTTGTTCCGCAGGTTGTCCAGAACCCGGTCAATCGCCTCGTCGTCGACGTCCTTTGTCGGACGCTCGACTTTGAGCTTTTTGTAGGACTTCAGTTTGACGTCGGGCGGCACTTCCAGCGTTGCTGAATATTTGAACGGTGCCGATGACACCAGCGGCTCGGGATCAATCCGGCTGACATTGAGGATCCGGCCCTCGTATGACGAGATCGCCTCGTCCAGCGAATCACGGACCAGTTGCTCGGCCGTGGCGCTGGCGATATCCGCACCGTGATTCTTTTCGATCACCTGGACGGGGGCCTTGCCCGGGCGAAATCCGGGGATACGCGAACGCCGTCGCAGGTCCGCCACAATTTGCGACCGTGCGGCTTCGACACGGTCACTGGGGACTTCGACTGTCAGCGTTCGGGTAACCGGCCCGGATTCATTGATGTTGACTTGTAATGAAGCTGCTTCACTCATCTTCCGGCACTTTCAAGAGAGGTGTATTGTAGCATAACGAGTGCCGTTTTTGCCCTGAATTATCAGGGGTTTGAGCGACAGCGAGGCCTTGGAAACACAACCTTCAGGACACACAGATGACTGAAAACATGGGTGGCCCGTTGGCACCCGATCACTGCGGTTTCGAGCCCTGGCCGGCAATTTGCCTGCTGGGCGCGCTGGCGGCCCGACTGGCAATTGCCGGTAACCAGTCGCTGTGGCTGGACGAAGCGCTGACCGAGCGCCTGTTGCGGCATTCCCTGCCGGGGCTGTTCGCACAACTGTCCGGTGATGTCCACCCACCATTGTTCTATTTGGTTGCCAAAGGGTGGGCGGAACTGTTCGGTCGATCCGAACTGGCCCTGCGCAGCCTGCCTGCCCTGTTTGACACTGCCACGTGCCTGGTGGTCTGGATATGGGCGACGGCAATTGCCGGTCGGCGCACCGGGCGGATCGCGCTGGTGCTGGCAGCGACCAGTATGTTCCAGATCTATTACGGAATTGAGTTTCGCCAGTACGCACTGCTGGGGTTGCTGGCTGCTGTGGCGCACCTGTCGCTGGTCCGGCTGCTGCAAGTCCCGACCCCCGGCAGGGCTGTGACCCTGGGCGTGGTCTATGCCATGGCGCTGTACACCCAGTACGTTGCGGTGCTGGTACTTGCCGCCCACGCCGCCATTGTTGTCAGCGGGCGCGACAGGCGGGCAAGATCCCTGTGGCTTGCGGCAGCGGCCGGTTCAGTCATTGCACTTGCGCCCTGGTGGCCCTACCTGTCCCGCCATATCCAGATCATCACGGCTTCGGTACCGGTCCATAGCGGTGCCCTGGTGGACTACCTCCAGGCTCCGGCCCGATTGTTGTTCTACAGCACTGGCGCTATCCCCCGGTGGGCATACACAGCTGCCGGGGGTGCCCTGTTGGCTGGTCTGGTGCTTTGGCGAGTCCGGACCCGGGGCCGTTCGCCTGGCAGCGATGTCCTGTTGCCGCTGGAACTGATCTGCCTGGTTCCGGTCGGCATTCTGCTGCTTGGGTCGCTGGCCGGTTCCGGCGCGATGGCGTGGAAACTGCTGGTCATCCTGTCGCCGGCGCTGCTGGTCTATGTCGCGGTACTCGTATCGCACCTGCCGCCAGCATTGGCAACGATCGCGATCGGCACGATCGTTACAGTGAATATTGCCAGCTACGTTCATTCTGCTGGTACGGTTCACAAAGAAGACTGGCGCGGCGCGGTCCAGGCCGTCGGACCGAAGATCGCGGCAACGGACGGATTGATGTTTGACTCGCCATACGTCGAGACCCCGTTCCGCTATTACTTTGGCGACGGAGCACCCGCAGCCATCGACCCCCGGCGACCAAACCGGCTGCCGGATCGGCTGTGGGCAGTGCGTTCGCACAGTCGCTACGACTGGCACAACGTCGGCCGGCGGCTGCACGCCAACGGACTGACGTCACGCAAGCTGTGGAAATTCTACAAAATTGAAATTGAACTGTTTGCCAGGTAACTCCCGGCGAGGGAACGGGCTATTGCAGTTGCTGGTCGTCCAGCAGGATATAGCGGAATGGATTGACCGGGACCCCGGCCATGTGGACCTCGTAATGCAGGTGCGGCCCGGTTGACCGACCGGTATTGCCGACACCACCAATCCGGTCACCACGACCAACCAGGTCACCGGCCTTGACATCGATCCGGCTCAAGTGTCCGTATCGGGACGTCAGGCCGTATCCGTGGTCGACCGTAATCAACTTGCCATAGCCGCTTTTGACACCGGCAAACAGGACCACACCGTCAGCCGCAGCAACCACCGGGTTGCCCATTCGTGTCGCAATGTCGATCCCTTCGTGCATTTTCCGGGAACCGGTAAAGGGGCTGGTGCGCATGCCAAAGGTGCTGGTCACCCATCCTTTGGTTGGCCAGATGCTGGGGGTGCTGTCCAGGCGCGCTTCCTGGTCCGCCATCAATGCATCCAGATCATACAGCCGCATTTCCTGAAGTTTGGCAAGGTTGTCGGCCTGTTCGACCTTGACGTCCAGCCGGGCCAGTTCCATCCGGCTTTCACGATCCAGGACGGCATCAAACTGTGCCAGGTCGTTAGAGCTTGGGCCACCGACGCCCAGAACTGTTCGTTCGTCATTGTCAACCGGTTCGCCAAGAATGACGCGCAACTTGCGGTCCAGGCGCTGGACCCGATCCATTGTTGACTCGGCTTTTTCCAGACGGGTCGTCAAGGCGGCCATATGGATCTGCTGCGCTTCCATCTGCGCTTCCATACGCCAGCGCTCCGGCAGACTGGCAATCGTGTACACCGAGTACCCGACCGCAGACACCAGAATCGCAAGCACACCAATCCCTGCCCAAACCAGCCTGCGCAGGCGCACAGGTGACAGGTAGAGCCGACTGATGTTTCCGTTGTCGTCCGGCACGAGGACGACGGTGTAGCCTTGATCTGTCTTATTCATCAATTTATTCCGCAACTGCAATATGTTAGTGACCACCCCCCTGCTTGTCAAACGTCGACGACGCTGTCAAACACTGGTTTGAAAACGCGTACTGGCATGTGGCACATACGGTATTCTTTGCCGAAAAGGCCACAATATGTGGCCAGACGACCGTATCCAACAGTGTCGGGACGGGGTCACGGGGATACCCGCCGCAATCAGGTCGCCAGGATCACCACCGTAATGTTGTCTTCGCCGCCGCGTTCGTTGGCCAGGTCAATCAACTGCTCAATGGCCAGGCGATAGCCGTTCTGGGAACGCGCCTGCTTGAGGATTCCGGCAATTTCGTCATCGTTTACTTTGCCGGTCAGACCGTCGCTGGCCAGCAGGAACACGTCACCGTCCCGCCCCGGTTCGGCGATGACATCAACGTCGATTTCGGGCTCGAATCCGATCGATCTGGTGACGACATTGCGCATCGGATGAACCGCAGCTTCGTCAGCAGACAGCACGCCTTCGTCAACCTGCACCTGCACCCAACTGTGGTCGTGGGTCAACTGCCCGAACTCGTCGCCCCGCAACCGGTAGCAACGACTGTCACCGACGTGTCCGATCAGCAGCTGACCGGAATCCTGATCAGGACACCAGATGGCACACAGGGTCGTCCCCATCCCCTGGACGTGTCCACGGGCGATACTTTCCTCGAACACACGACGATTTGCGGCAATAATCGCCGTGGCCAGTATTTCCTGGTTGTCATCGGCTGACCGGTCGACATCCCGCAGCTGTTCCCGCAGTGTCTCCAGCGCCAGGGCACTGGCCACCTCGCCGGCCTGGTGGCCGCCCATCCCGTCCGCCACGGCAAACAGGCCGACCCCTTCGTCAACGAGAAAGTTGTCTTCGTTCTTTTTGCGGACCTGGCCGATATCGGTTGATGCGGCGTGAATCATTGCGGCGTTCCGGCCCGGCTGATCAACGAGCGTGCGTGCTCGATCGCCTGGGCATCTGTGCGGTCGCCCAGCATCCGGGCAAGTTCGTCAACGCGGTCATCGTCTTCCAGCCGCCGGGCAATGGTCACCGCCGAATCAGCATCAATCGACTTTTCCAGGTGTAATTGCTGGTCGGCAAACGCGGCAACCTGCGGCGTGTGGGTTACAGCCATCACCTGGTAGCGTCGACCCAGGTCGCGCATCCGCTGCCCGACGGTCACGGCGGTCTCACCGCCGATACCAGTATCCGCCTCGTCAAACACAATCGTCATGCCCGGTTGTTCTCCTCCGGTTGCACTTTGCACCGCCAACAGGATCCGGCTCAATTCGCCGCCACTGGCCACCTTGCGCAGCGGCCGCGGTTTCGAGCCCGGATTGGCTGCCAGGCGAAATTCAACCTGGTCCAGTCCGGTCGGTCCGGCCGCGCCTTCCAGCCAGCCGCCGATTTCGAATCGGGCATTCGGCATTTCCAGGCTTCTCAGGACATCCTCGACCTGGCTGGCCAGTTCACCAGCCGCCTTTTGACGGCGTTCGCTGAGCTTCTTTGCTGACGCTTCGAACTGCCGGGTTTCCTGCTGGATTTGCTCTTGCAGTTCCGCCAATTCCTCGTCAAGCCGTTCCAGTGTAGCCAATTGGTCCGCCAGTTGCCCGCGTGCCTGGTCCAGGTCGTCGACGGCGCAATTGTGCTTGCGCGCCAATCGCTCCAGCCGCGACAATCGCAACTCCATCGCATCGACATCGGCAACATCGTCGCCGTCGCCGCTGAACCGGTCCAGTTCGCGGGCGACGTCCTTGAGTTCCTCGCCCAGGGCGCCCAGGCGGGCGGCCAGTTCGGCGATCGGCGGCAGCTGCTGCCCGGCCCGGCCCAGTGCGTCCTCGGCCGAATAGACACGATCCAGCGCACTGGCGTCACCATCCCTCAACCAGTCCAGGCTGGCAGACACCGCATCGCCAGCCAGCGCCGCCCCCTTGTGCTGGTTGATCGAATCCTGCAGCTGTGATGCCTCGCCCGGCTCTGGCGCAACCTCGTCCAGCTCTTCCAGCTGGAACCGCAGGAAATCCATCTCGCTGTCGCGATTGCCGGCCTGTTCCGTCAGGTGTCGAACCCGTTTTTCCAGGTCGCTCAGGCCCAACCACTGGCCGCGGACCTGGTCCACGGCCGACTCCAGGCCGGCAAACCGATCCAGCAGCTGCAGTTGCACGTCCGGTCGCATCATCCGTTGCTGGCTGTGCTGGGCGTGGATCTCGATCTCGGGCGCAACAATGTCCTGCAGCAGCTGGGCCGTGGCCATCCGGCCATTGACATACACCCGATGATTACCGTCCCGGCGCAGCACACGCCGGATCAGGATTTCGCCATCGTCGGCATAGGCCTCGTCCTGCAGCCGCTGGACCCCGTCGGGACTTTGCAGGACCAGCCGGGCTTCGACCAGGCCCTGGTCACAGCCGTCACGAATGGTATCGCTGCTGGCCCGCTCGCCGGCCACCAGCCCCACCGACTGGATCAGCAGGCTTTTGCCCGCGCCGGTCTCGCCGGTCAGGACCGTAAAACCACCGTCAAATGACACATCCAGCTTTTCGATGACCACCAGGTTTTCAATGTGGATGTCAATCAGCACGATGCTCGCCCCACCCCAATTTTCGTTTCAGGGTTTCGTAGAATTTCTGTTCCGGGTCTTCCAGCAGGATCAGTGGTTTGGGTGCCGGCTCGATAACAATTTCACTGCCCGGTTCGGCTGGCCAGCCCAACTGTCCGTCCAGGGTCAGGTAGCAGTCCTCGGTGGCGTCGTCGATTCGCACTTTGATCTCGGACTCGATTGGCACGACCAGTGGCCGCAGGTTCAGCTGGTGCGGACAGATCGGTGTGATCGTCAGGACATCCAGACCCGGCTGCACAATCGGGCCGCCTGCGGACAGGTTGTAGGCCGTACTGCCAACCGGGGTCGAGATAATCAGGCCGTCGGCCCGGAATCGTGACACCGGCGCCCCATTGACCGTCAGTTCCATGCCGGCCATCCGGGACAAAGCTGATTTCGTAATGACGACATCGTTCAGGGCAACGCCCCGTTGCTGACCGTCAACCTGGCAGTTGACCATCGACCGCGCGGATACCCGCAGACGGCCTTCCAGCAACATGTCGATGGCCGGTTCCCATTCATCGATCTCGAATTCTGCCAGGAACCCCAGCGTCCCCAGGTTGATCCCCAGGACGGGAATACCCAGCGGGCCGGCCGCGCGGGCAGCGCTGAGGATGGTGCCATCGCCGCCCAGCACAATAACCACGTCGCATTGCTGCAGCGGTTCGCTGTAGTAGTCAGGACCAGCGGTTCGGTTGTGGTCCAGCAACAGGGCCTCGACGCCGGCGGCTGCCAGGCGGTCCCGGATTTTGTCCGGCAAACCGGTAGCATTTGATCCCGCCTTCAGGAACAGCGCCGATTGTTTGATGGATCCCGGTGCGACCATGGCTATAGCCTACGAGGCGGCCTGCGGATTGTCGACTTTGCCGCGACGGTCGCGAAAGAAGGCGCGCATCAGCTGGGCACACTCGTCGGCAAGGACGCCACCGCGAATCTGCGGCGTGTGATTCCACTGTGCCTCCAGTCCCCGGATCTGCGACTCTATGGCCCCGAATTTGGGCTCTGTCGCGCCATAGACAACGGTCCCGACCCGGGCCTGGAGTATTGCACCCAGGCACATCATGCAGGGCTCCAGGGTGCAGACCAGCATCGCCTGGTTCAGCCGCCAGTCCCCCACCGCAGTGGCGGCCCGGCGGATCGCAACCATTTCGGCATGGCTGGTCGGATCGCCCGCTTCCTTGCGATTAAATCCGTCGGCGATGATTTCCCCGTCCAGGACGACGACACAGCCGACCGGCACTTCGCCTGCCGTCGCCGCCCGGCGAGCCTGTTCGATCGCCTGCGTCATCCATGCCTGGTCTGATCTGGAATCGTCCATATTGCACCCCGATCCGGACATGGTACGATTCTTAGCGATTTCCAGAAAGGCAGGACCCGTTGGCAAAACTGAAATTCGAACATATCTTTCCGGCCCCGGCCGAGGAATACTGGCGCATCAACAACGAACCGGACTTTGAACAGTTCCAGGCACCGCTGATCGATCTGGATCGGTACGAGGAACTGAGCCGCGAGGAAATGAACGGTGTCCTGCATCGTCGGATTGTCGTCGAACCCGACATCAAGCTGCCCGGCCCGATCGAAAAGATGGTCCGCAAAAACATCGGCGACCGGAAGTTCTATTACGAAGAGACGCGGGACATTCCCCTGGACCAGAACCCGGACCGCTACGAATACACGTGGCAGATCCATCCACCGGCGCTTCAGGACAAGCTGTATATCGGTGGCAGGTTTATCGTCGAGCCGGTCGACGACAAGTCCTGTCGACGGATCCTGGACGGTGAAGTCAATGTCAAGATCCTCGGCATCGGTGGACTGGTGTCCAAATTTGCCGTGACCGAAATTGGCAAGACCT
>JBFJWU010000019.1:0-18380 GCA_041623475.1 bacterium
CCGACATTGTCGTTATCAGTGTCGGTACTGAATGCATCCGTGCCGTATGTCGTGACTTCAGCATAGTCATCCAGTCCGTCGCCATCGGTGTCCCACATCGCCGGATTACTGAAATACAGCTCCAGCTCGTCACCATCCGACAGACCATCCCCGTCACTGTCGCTGTTACCGTTAATCGATCCATAGAAATCCTCGATTTCATCGGGCGCTCCGTCACCATCTGAATCCAGCGTCGCCGGATCAAACGGGTTGCGCGGTTCGCTGCCGAACTCATATTCGGCCCGGTCGCCGACGCCGTCACCGTCGGTGTCGGTACTGACCGGGCTGGAATCAAACTGATAGACCTCAACGCCATCCGACAGACCATCCCCGTCTGTATCCGTCGCGTTCGGATCGGATCCCAGGTCCGCTTCGCGGAAGTTGGCGAGCCCATCCTCGTCGGTATCCTCGAATGTAAACTTCAGGTCGTATCGGGAATGAAGTTCTTCCCAGGGCAATCCCGGGCAGCAGTCAGCGATCCGGACCGCATAGGTTCCCGGAGTTGAGAAATTGTAAATCATCGCCGCGTCAGAATCCGACTCATAAAGATCTGGATCGATGTCCGGGTTCTCTGTCAACAGCGGCGTACCGCCGGAATCATACAACGTGATGTAGGTATACAGCCACGAATCATGGGGCCAGGTACGCAGGTCGTACGAATCCAGATCAATGACGACCGTCTGTGCAGTTGGCACGTAGAAGCAGAAGAAATCGTAATTCAACCCAAGCGTCACGTTTGTAACGTGGATCACGGACCGATCCTGCGGCAGTTGTTCGCAGGTTGCCTGGGTATTGTTAGGCTCAGTTTCGCCTTCGATAAAGACCGGGAACGTACCCGAATTCAGCACATTCGTGCCATAAAACACTTCGGCCTCGTCCAGCGACCCATCGCCATCTGTATCCGGGTCCGTCGGATCCGAACTGTAAACAAAGAGCTCATCGAAGTCGCTGAGTTTGTCAAAGTCACTGTCCCAATGAAAAAGACTCGTGCCATATGCCATGGCTTCCAGGAAGTCCGGGACACCATCCATATCGGTATCGCTGGTGGTCGGGTCACCGTTAAAGAAGGCTTCCTGTCCGTCGGTCAGGCCGTCACCATCACTGTCAGGGTTGCCATTGATGGCACCATAGAACGCTTCAATTGCATCCGACATGCCATCACCATCGCTGTCCGTTGTCGCCGGGCTCGTTGCGCTGAGCGGATTGGTCTCCAGCAGCGCCAGTTCCTGGTAGTCGGTCAGGCCATCCCCGTCCGTATCGATGTCGGAAACGCTGGTCCCGTAGGCTAACTCTTCGTGGTCGGGAATATTATCGCCATCCTGGTCCGGCAGACTGATCGTAAACTGGTACCACTTGTTGGCCGGATTGCCGACCCAGGGCCAGTACACCACGTAGTACGTATCGGGGGCCGCATTCGTAAATACACCGTGTGCATCGCTGATGTAATAACCGCCCCTGCGCCGCGTCTGCGGATCCGGGCCGCCGGCACCGTAGCCAATGTAGCCATTCGAGCTGTCATCAATTTCAAATTCAGTATGGGCTTCGGAACCGTATTCGACGGCATCAAAATCGAATTGAATATCCATGTTGTTGGGAACAACAATACAGAACGTGCTATCGGGATCCCAACCGCTGTTGCCAACGGCCACGTCGGTAATCGTGATACTGGCATTGCTGTTGGGCAGCAGCACACAATCGGGATAACTCAATCCATAGGCGACATTGGTCATCGTGGCCGGGACGTTGTAGTAGTTCAACGGATTACTTCCGAATTGAACTTCCATGCCGTCCAGCACACCGTCGCCATCACCGTCAGGCGACAACGGATCCGATCCGTGGATCCAGACTTCGTCGCCGTCAGTCAGCCCGTCAACATCTGTATCCGGATTCCATGGGTCGGTGCTCCAGATCAGGACCTCGTTGTAGTCATCCAGGCCGTCCATATCCGGATCCGCATTCGCCGGGTCCGTACCGTGTGTGACAATTTCCGCATAATCACCCAGCGTGTCACCGTCAGAGTCCAGATTATTGATGTCAGAGCCATAAACATTGATTTCGACGAAATCCGAAACGCCGTCGCCGTCAGTGTCCGTCGGGTCCGGGTCGTTGGGATCGGTCGGGTCTGTGCCATAGACCAGGACTTCCAGACCGTCGTTCAGCAGGTCGCCGTCTGTATCCGAATTGTTGAAGTCGGTGAAATAGGAAACTGCTTCGTCGTAATCCCTCAGCGCATCCCGATCGTCGTCATACGTCAATCGGAGATCCACAAACCCATCCCAGGAAATTGTCGATGTCGGGAACGAATCACCTGATCCGAATACCGAACGACCGATGGTACCCGCATCAAATGCCAGCGGATGAGCAAGCCCACCGTTCCAGTACCGTGTAGTGTCTGGCGAAAACGCGCTGACGACATACGTCTGACCGGCATCCAGGTAAACCGGTGTTGAAACCGGTACATACATCCAGCCTGGATCCGGAAGACCCGAGGTGTCTGCAGACAACAGTTCATTTCCGGAACTGTCCCAAAGAACGACACGGTCGCCGTAATAAAACCAGAATCCTTCGACCAGTGCGTCCCGGGACATTGTAAATTCATGCCCAATCGTCCGCCCGGCACAGCACCAGTTGCTGATATGTGATTGTCCGGTCGGCCAACCCGTCAACGTAAACTCGGCCAATGGGGGCGTACTGACCACAAAACTGTACGACGTCGCCGCCGAATTGCCGGCAAAATCCCAGACCGTGATATCCAGGGTATGGCCGCCTTCGGTCAAGCCATAGACGTATGTGTCGCCGACAAAGATTGTATTCAGGTCACACTCTGCCGCTGGCAATCCATTGTCACTGCACGTCACGCCGGTGATCGGTTCGCTGGCTTCGAACCACGCAGCGGCCTCGGTAACAAAAGTCGGGTTATTCGGTACTTGCGTAAACCAGACCGAAGGCGGTGTCGTGTCCGGCTGCGGCGCGGCATTCCAAGTATATGAGGTCGCCGTGATTTCGACATTGCCGCGCGCATCCCGGGCGCGGACTCGGAACGTATGCGCACCCGTGGTGCCTGGCACATAGGCAACCTGGGGCACGCAGTCAAAGTTGCTGTCCGGCCACGCGTCAAAGGCGCAGGAGTACGTACACAATTCAGGCCTGGATTCGCTGCACGTAAAGTCAAAGACCACCGCAAATTCAGGACTGTTGTGCGCCGGTGCATCCAGCAGAATGGTCATTGGCGGCACATTGTCCTCGCCAATGGTATCCGAGGACGCAACGCTGATATTGCCGGCGACATCGACACCCTGCAGCCAGACGGTCTTGTCGCCGGGCCCCGGATCCAGTGTCCAGTTACGTGTCGTTGCAATCGGTTCCCACAATGCAAACGACAGCCCGGCCTGGCTGTTGGCGATCCGCATCGACACCACGCTGGATCCGGTATCGGTCGAGGAAATCTGCAGGGTTACGTCGTCCGTGACCGCGACCGCAGCATCGTTGTCAATGGTCAGGCTGGCGGTCGGCGCAATGGTGTCCAGGATCAACGAACGAACCACCGTCGCCGATGCAATCCCGCCGGCGTTCCAGGCGGTGGCCGCAATACTGCGCAGGCCGTCGCCCGGCGTGATACTGACGACTGTGCTGGACACCGGCGGGCCGCTGTAAACCACGAACCCCATGTCGTCGACCAGTTCCAGCGTTGCCGGGGCGTTGGAAATTGCCAGGCTGACCGGTACGCTGGCCGAGCCCAGGATCGAGGCACCACCCGCCAGTTGCATAAAGTCGATGCTGGGGCCGGTCGGCAGCAATTCGAGCAGTTCAATACTGTCGGTTGCCGGACCGGCAATGTTGTCGGCATCATCCCGAACCTCGACATAGACCGTCTTTGGACCATTGCCGCTGCTCAGGTCAAATCGCACGGGCGACGAATACGCGACCCAGGGCGCACCCGCAAACGAAGGGTCTTCGGACAGGCGCATGTCTGCCGCATCGCCAACTGCGATGGAGACAGATACAGACCGGTCATTGGTTGTCGGCAATCCACCATCAATAACCACGCCAAGCCCGGCTGGCGGGGCCGTGTCCAGTGTAATGACGGCGGTCGCCGGCGCGCTGGTATTGCCGGCGTTGTCATCGACTTCCAGCCAGATGGTGTAGGTGCCATCGCCAGCATCAAGGGGCCAGTCCACGGTCGTCTGCAAACCGGTCGTTACGGTTGTCCCCAGACCGGCCAGTGAATTGGCCAGTCGCATTCCGGAAACGCCGTTGCTGTCCGATGCCAGGACAATCAATGGCGCGACCGGTTCGTTCGTGACATTGTCATCCGAGACAATCAGCTCGGCACTGGGTGCAACCGTGTCAATATTGATATTGCGAATGACCTCGAATGACGGATTGTTGCCTGCGTCCCAGGCCTTGGCCTCGATCGTCCGCGGACCATCACCGGCCGGCAGAGTCAGGTTCAGGCTGCCGGACGGCGCCCCGTCATACAGCACGGTGCCGGTGTTGTCGCGATAACGCAGGCGCGTCGCGGCACCAGAGATCGTAATCGTGGCGTTGACCGTCAGGCTGCTGGAATAGGCCGCGCCGCCGTTGATCAGCAGGCTGTCGATGGACGGGCCCGAACCCGGAGGCGGCACATTCAGGTCAATGGAATCGGTTGCGGGGCCGGCAATATTGCCGGCTGCGTCACGCACTTGGGCATAGACCGTCTTGGTCCCGTTACTGCCGGTCAGGGTCCACTGGACCGGCGTCGCATAGTCCACCCAGCCGACACCATTAAAGGTCGGATCCTGGCTGATGCGCATGTCGGCTGCGCCGGTCGCGCTGACATCGACCGATACGACGGTGTCAAAGGTAACCGGGGCACCACCGTTGATTTCAACGGACAGGCCGGTTGGCGGTGCCGTGTCCAGCCAGACCGTCTTCTCTGCGCGGTCGCTGAGGTTGCCAGCTACGTCCGACACATAGACTGCAAAGATATACGGTCCGTCACCCTGCATAAGATCCCAGGCAATCGTTGTCGCCAGGGGAAATGTTCCGCCGCTGATCAACGTGCCGTAGTCGTGGTAAACCTGCATGTCCTGCAGCCCGTTGCCGTCCAGGGCACTTATTTCCAGGACGATCGACGTCTGGTTAGTGCTCAGGCCACCCTGGACCTCAAACGAGACGGTCGGTTTGACCGTATCCAGCGTAAAGAAACGGGTAACTTCGGCCGAGGGAATATTCTGGGCATTCCAGGCCGTCGCATCAATGGTGCGCAATCCTTCACCGGGCGCGACCGTCACCCACGTCGTCGAAACCGGAGCGCCGTCGTACAGCACCGTTCCCAGGTCGTCCCGCAGCCGCAGGCGGGTGGGGGCGCCGGAAATCGTTGCGTCAATCCTTACGGTCGCCGAGTTGGCATAGACATTGCCGCCGTTAATCGTAAACGCGTCAATAATCGGGCCCGACCCCAGTGGGACTTCGTTCAGTGTGATCGTGTCGGTCGCCGGTCCGGCGATATTACCGGCCTCGTCCCGCACCCGGGCATAGACCGTTTTGACACCATTGCCATCGGTCAACGTGAACTGCACAACGGACGCATACGGATTCCACGCCGAACCACCGAATGCCGGATCTTCAGAGATCATCATGTCAACAGCGTCGACAGCGCTTACGGCAACCGTCACTGTCCGACTGCCGGTCAATGCTGCGCCGCCGTCGATCTCGACGGTCAGGAATCCCGGCGCCAGCGTGTCCAGGGTAGTGACGTCAGAAACATCCGCCGACGCATTCCCCGCCTGGTCGTAGTACCGTGCCCAGATTTCCTTGGGACCGTCACCGGCGGACACAGTCCAGATCTTTGATGCGCTCAGGCCGACCGTCGCCGTTGTGTCCAGCGCCGCCTGGCTGCTGGCCAGCCGGACACCGGCAACGCCACCGGCAGCGTCCCAGGCGCTGAGGTTGACCAGCACCGTCCGGGTATTGGTCACGTCGCCATGGTCAAACTCGATCGAGCCGCTGGGACCTGCCGTGTCAACGATGATCGTGTCGACGCCAGCATCGCTGCGATTGCCAAAGGCATCCCACAGCCGCACGGACACAACGCGTGCCCCGTCGCCAGGATTCAGGTTTACGCCCTGGGGGCTGTTAAACGTGGCCCGGGGAAAGATCACTCCCAGGTCATCGGAAATTTCCATTTCGTCGACATCACCGGACGCAGTAATCGTAACGGTCACGCCGGTTGTCGATGCATAGGCGGCACCGCCATTGATCTGCACATTCTGGATCTGCGGTGGTGTCGAATCGATCGTTATCGAATCAGTTGCCGGACCCGCCACATTCCCGGCACTGTCGCGAACCTTGGCATAGACGACTTTGACACCATCACCCGGCGAAAAGACCATCTGCACCGTCGTTGCAAACGGTACCCAGCCGACCCCGGCAAAGGCCGGATCTTCGGAAATCAGCATTTCGCTGGCGCCGATCGCCGCCAGGGTGACCGGCAGGCTGAACGCAGCTGTCGCCGGTGCGCCACCGGCGATCGTCACAACAAACCCGGTGGGGCCGGTCTGGTCCAGCAGGATCTGCTGGGTAATCGGGGTACTGAAGTTTCCGGCGTGGTCGATGACTTGCAGCCAGACCGTCTTGACACCGTCGCCCGGGGTCAGGTTCCAGGCATAGGTGGGCAGGTACGCCTGCGTTGTCGCCGTCGCCAGTTCAGCGGAACTGTTGGCCAGGCGCAGGCCACCGACACCGCTGCCAGTGTCGGCCGCAAAGATGGACAGGCTGACATTCTGGTTGCTGGTCGCGGCCGAGCCACCATTGATCGTCAGTGCGCCGGTGGGCAGCTGGGTGTCAACGACGATGTCATCGGACAAGGTCACACTGCACGATCCGCCCAGGTCACAGAAACGTACAAAGACACTGTGCTGGCCTTCGGAAAAGCTCTTCAGCGTATAAGGCGTCACAGTGGTACCCGACGGAAAGGTAACCAGGAACGGCGCGTCAAACGCGACCGTTTCGTCGATCTCGGCAATGATCGTACCGCCACCGTCGGTCGCGCCCAGGTTCAGGGTTATTGTCGGCTGGGTGATCGCGCCGACTTCCGAGATCGAAAAACTGGCCCCCTCGGGTCCGCTGAACGCCAGTTCGATACCGTCACTGAACGGCCCGATAATATTGTTGGCAAGATCACGGAACTGGACGAAGACATTTTTGTTGCCCTCGGCCGGCGACAGGACAAAGCCGGTCGATGTCGTGAACGGGATCCACGCCTCGCCCCCCAGGACCGGCGACTCACCGATCCGGTATTGATCAGCGCCCGTTGCATTCAGATCAACGGTAATCGATTGCTGGCCGACATTTGATGCGCCTCCGGCCAGCAGGATTGGAATCCCACCGGCTACCGGCGGGTCTGTATCGACATTGACAACTGCACTGACCGGGACACTGACGTTGCCCGCATCATCGCGGAACCGGGCGTAGACGACCTTGACGCCGTCGCCGCCGCTCAGGACCAATGAATCGGTCGGGAAATAGGGTTTATAGTCATTGCCGGAAAAGACCGGCGACCCTTCCTGGATTGCCATCGAGACCGCCCCGACCGCGAACAGGCTGAGCGTCAGGTTAGGGTCATTGACCCATTCGCCCTGGTCGATGACCACTGACCCGTTCTGTGGCGCAGTCGTATCAATTTCGATGCTGTCAGAAAAGGGGCCAACACATTTTCCGGATTCATCACAATAGCGAACATAGATCGTATGAATTCCTTCGCTGCCGTCGACCAGGGTGTACGACGTCACAAGGCTGCCCGACGTAAACGTCAACGACTGCGGCGAACCGAATCCAAGTTCTTCGTCGATGTCGGCGCGAATGTCACCGGAAATATCCTGGGCATTCAGCAACAGGAACAGGGTCGGACTGGATACAACCGACGGCCCGCTGATCGAAAAACTGGCGTTGACGGGTGCAGCGGTATCAAGAATAATCTGGTCGTTGACGGGTCCAGCCACATTGCCACCCGCGTCCCGGAATTCCGCATAAACCGTTTTCAGGCCGTCGCCGTCGCGCAGCGCAAACAGCGCGCTGTCCGTTACCGGTACCCACGCGGCACCGCTCAGGCTGGGAGATTCACTGAGGCGCATTTCCGTGGCACCCGCAACGTTTACCGAAACCACCACCAGCTGCGAAAACGCGTAGGTCGCGCCGCCATCAATCTGGATCGCGTCGGTCAGCGCGATCGGGCCGTTGGTGTCATAGAAAATCGTATCGCTGGTCGGGATTGACCAGTTGCCGGCGACATCCTGAAAGCGCGCACAGACGCGTTTTTCTGACTCCTGCCCGGGCCCCGGATTGTCCAGGACCCACAGCTTGACGGTCACAAAGCCTTCCGAAAACGATCCACCAAAATCACAGGTCGTCCCGTCGGTACTGTTTGTAATCTGCATGTTTTCCAGGCCGCTGCCGATGTCCGACGAAAACAGGGTCAGCGCGACATCACCCACCAGGTCGTTGGCACCGACGGCGCCGCCGTCGATCTGCAACAGGCCGACGTTGGGCGGCGTCGTATCAACCAGGATCGTGTCAAAAGCCTGTGCAGACCCATTGCCCTGGGCATCCCAGACGCGAACATAGATGGCCCGGGACCCATCCCCCGGAGTCATTGTGACGTTGGTCAGCGCAACAAATGCGGATCGGGAAACAAGGACGCCGGCATCATCGGAAATTTCCATGTCCACTGCCGTATCGTCGTCGATGATCTGGACAGAAACGGTTGTACTGTCGGTTGCCGCGATGCCGCCAGCCAGCTTGACCTGGCTGATTGTTGGCGGCACGTTGTCCAGGTTGATCGTGGCATTGACCGGACCGGCGACGTTGCCCGCCGCATCACGGACCTTGACATAAACCGTTTTGTTGCCGGGACTCGCTGTTAATGCAAAATTCAGTTGCGACGTAACCGGCAGCCAGCTGACCCCGCCAAAGGTGGGATCCTGGCTGATGGCCAGTTCGTCGCCGCCTGACTGGTTGATCGAAACCGCGACAAAGACATTGTTGGTAACCGGCGCGCCGCCGTTGATCTGGATCGAGGTCAGAACCGGCGGCGTTGAATCCAGCAGAATCGTATCGGTTACCACGGGACTGGCATTGCCAGCCTTGTCCAGGAACTGGGCGTAAATATTTTTCGGACCATCGCCTGCCGACAACGTCCAGACTTTTGTGGCCTCGAACGGGACGGCGTTGGTGCCGGGCAGGGCGGCCAGGGTTTCCGCCAGGCGCACCCGGTTGACACCGCTGCCGCTGTCGACTGCGGTCAAATTAAGGGTAATAATCGGGTTGACGACACTGGGGCCCGCCGCGTTGATTGCCACGGTGCCGGTTGGCGCGACCTGGTCAAGAATAATGAAATCCACCAATGTGCCGGAACAGTTGCCAGCCTGGTCGCACAGCTGCGCATAAATCGAATGCAGCCCTTCGCTGGTATCGGCCAATGTGTACTGGGTCACAAAGCTGCTGTTGAACGTAAACGAAACCGCCGAACTGAACGACTGGCTTTCGTCGATCCTAGCGATGATCGGGCTGCTGTCGGTGCCAAGAACCGTAATCTGGACGGTGGGGCTGGAAACCTCGGCCGGACCATCGACTGAAAAGCCGATGCCCGCCGGGGGACCATTGTCCAGCAGGATATCATCGCTGAATGGACCAATCGTATTACCCGCGTCGTCGCGGAACTCCGCATAGATCGTCTTGGTCCCGTCACCGTCGCTGAATGTGAAAAATGCGGGCGCGGCAAACGTCTGCCAGATGGCGCCAGCCAGCGACGGCGATTCGCTCAGACGCATCTGCGTTGCCCCGGACACGTCAATATCCAGGGTCACGATCCGGTCACTGGTCGACGCATCATCATTGTTGACCAGAATCGGATCTGCGCCCGGCACCGGCGCACCGGTGTCCAGGACAACGGTGTCAAACGTAACCGGCGTCGTGTGTCCCGCCAGGTCGCGGAACTGGACGTAGATAATCTTGGGACCGTCGCCGCCGGTCAGGGTAAATGCCTTTTCCGGCGCATAGCCAACCCATGTTGCTGCGCTGAAATCGTTATTGTCCTGCTGGATGGCCACCTGGTCCGCACCACTCGCGAACAGGTCCAGGGTAATGTTGACACTGTTGGATGCGTCGCCTGACCGGACCGACACGAACGGGCTGGTCGGCCCGGTCCCGTCCAGTACAACCGAGTCGCTCAGGGGATCGGTACAGTTGCCGGCTGCATCGCAGTAGCGGACGTAGACGACATGAAACCCTTCGGCCTGGTCGGTCAAGGTATAGGTAACCGGCAGCGCACCGCCGGACCACGAATATTCTGTCGGGTCCGTAAAACCCAGCGATTCACCTACCTGGGCCGTAATCGTCGCACCGCTGTCTGTGGCCGACAGGTTCAGGTTCAGGATCGGACTGGTCACTGCGGCACCGACAATGCTGAAGCTGGCATTGGCCGGCGGCGTCAGATCCAGCAGGATTGTGTCGTTAAACGGGCCGATTGTATTCCCGGCATCGTCGCGGAATTCGACATAGACCGTTTTCGTTCCGCTGACGTTGGACAGCGGAAAATCGAGGTTGCTGACCACCGGGGCCCACGCAGCACCGGCAAAGGATGCCGATTCGCTGATCCGCATCTCGGTTGCGCCGCTGACCGACAGGTTGACCTGCACCACCCTGTCTGCGGTGGCCGACGCGCCATTGTTCAGGCGAATCGGGACACCCCCGGCAACCGGGTCCGTCGTATCCAGGTTGACCGTGACCGACACGGGACCTGTTGTCAACCCGGCAAAGTCGCGGAACATTGCCCAGATCGTCTTGGGGCCGTCGGCACCAGTCAACGTAAACGCTTTTTCCGGGGCATAGCCGCTGAAATCGCTTTCGCTGAAATTGCTGTTGCCCTGGCGCAGTCCTACCTGGTCGGCACCGGTGGCAAAAAGATCCAGCGTGACCGTCGCCGAATCGGTCCAGTCGCCCTCGCGCACATCAATAAATGGATTGGACGGTGCTTCAGTGTCCAGTTCGACAGAGTCACTGAACGGCCCGATACAGTTGCCGCCGACATCGCAATAGCGGACGTGCAGCAGGTGGACACCGGGTGTGCCGGTTTTCAGCGTATAGGCCACCGTCTGCGATCCGGTAATCGTCACCGTAACCGGATCCGCAAAGGACAGGTCTTCCGAAATTTCCGCACTGACCGGATTACCGCTGTCACTGGCCGACAGGTCAATATTGAATGTTGTCGTCGTAACCACGCCGACACCGGGAATATTGAAACTTGCCAACCCCGGTGGTGTTGCGTCCAGCACAATCGAGTCAATGATCCCGCCGACAACATGGCCCGCGGTATCGCGGAACTGGGCGTAGATCGTCTTGGTGCCGTCGATGCCGTTCGTCTGGAAAATCGCACCCGGCTCGTAGGCGATCCATTCAACGCCGGCAAAGCTGGGCGATGCCGAAAACCGCATCTGGTCGGCACCGCTGACGTCAATTGCCAGGTTCAGGACCGGATTGTTGGTCCCGGCGGCACCACCATTGATAATCAGGGGGAACATGCCCGGGACAGGGGCAATCGTGTCCAGGACGGTCGCGGCCGAAATCGGCATCGAGGCATTGCCCGCCTTGTCGTAATAGACCGCCCAGACCTGCTTGGCACCGTCACCAGTACCCAGCGGCCAGTCCTTGATCAGTTCAAACCCGCCCTCGGTTGCCGTGTCGAGACCCGGCAACGTCGGCGCCAGGGCGACGCCACGAATACCTGAGCCACCGTCAAATGCAAACAGTTCGACCGGCGCAATCGTTCGGGTGGTTGCATCGCCATCAACGAACTCGATACTGACCGGCGACGGTGGAATCGTATCCAGGACAAAGTCCCGGCGCAGTTCCTTGACCTGTTCGTCAATGCCGTTGCGCAGGCGCGCACAAACGGTCTTCGGGCCGTCCCCGGCCGCGACCGTATGGGTCACCTCGGCCTCGTAGGGCTGCCAGTCGCCAAAGGCACACTCACCGGTCGACCCCGACACTTCGCCCAGGGCCATTTCGGCGACGCCATTGAAGCCGCTGACCTGCAACTGGAGTTCCGTCGAGTTCTGGAATTCGCCACCGACGACATTGACAAAGCCGGTCAACGGAAAAAGGACCAGTTCACCCAGGTCAAGGGGCAGTTCGTCACTGGCCGCTGCGATGTCCTCGTCACTGATGACCAGGGACTCGCGGGTGTAGCCCTCTCGTTCGGCATTGACGGATACGTCGCGGCTGCGCCGTGGAACACGGCCGGAATAATTACCGTCGTCGTCGACGTCAATGTCGCGGGCTTCAAAGGACAGGTTCGCCGTTGTCGTTTCGCCGGTCGTTGGCTCGCCGGATGGGGAGGAGGTCTCCAGCGCGTAGTTGTTGTTGTCGGGGAGTTCTTCGCCGGGCTGGCGACAGACCCTGGCGTCAGCATCGGTACCGGATACGACCGTGCCACCGATGGTCAAGGCCGCTCCGGCAGGGCTGGCCCCATCGTCCAGCGTCAGCTTGCCGCTGACCGGGACCGTTTCCATTTTGAAGACCAGGTCACCCAGGTCGGAGCCCGTCAGCGATGATCGCAGGTCCTTGGTAATCGGATCATAGCCGTCGACCTCAAAAGTCAATTGGCCGGTATTGAAGATCGCGCCGGGTACCGTAAAACGGCCCGTTTCATCTGTCGCAAAAATCAGCGGATCACCGCTGCCGGTAATCGATACCTGGACCCCGTCACAGATCCCCAGGTCTTCCAGGACGACATTGGCGCTGAACGAGTTGATCAAACTCGTCACGCTGTCGCAGGACGATAAGGAAAATACCATCGCCAAGGCGATTACTAATCGACGCATACATCCCTCCCCAGGAACGATTGAACGGCAGGACCCCTGCAAGGGACTATATTTGTCGATTTCCAGGCAATTGTCAAGGATTTTAAAAAAGGTGTTTTAAAACCCGATTTGGACTGTTAAAACGCCGCGAGAAAACGGCGTCGCTCCAATTATTTGTTGATCCGTACCGATCTTGCCGGTACGATGGCGTTGGACCAGAAAAAGGGGAATTCCGATGCAATTTAAAGCCGCGACCGCAGTCCTGGCAACGATCGTGCTGGCTGGCACGCCGGTTGCCGCAACCAAAAACACATCCAATAACGACAGTATCGCCATTGGCAGCATCCCGGCACGGGGGGCGGCAATGTCCGGGGAACCCTACATCACACTGGAAATGAGCAGCCTGGCACACAACAATAACAGTGACATCAGGCAGTGGTACGAACGAATCAAGGCCCTTGCAGACTCCGGCATCACCAGCAATGCCACCCGTTTCCACCAGCCCACAACATACCTGGACGCGGTCTGGCAGGGCCAGCAGGTGCGGGTCTTCTACGTCAAGTCAGAGGGACTGGAAAAATATTCGGCCTATGAAGCAGAGTGGAAACGTCTGTACGGCGAACTGCTGGCCGAATTGACCCAGAGGGCAAACCCGGAGCGCTAACGGTCTATTTGCCCAACTCGGCCAGTGCAGCATCAAGTTGTTCCCGGAACGGTTCGAATTTGCCATCGCACCTGTCAATTTCAGCACTGCCCAGCAGCTTGGTGATCCGGCCGTCGATGTGGGCCAGAACGGCCGGAAAGTCCCCGTCGGCGGCTTCGTATTGTTCGACATCAATCTGGTTCTTGCAGGGCTCTTCAATCTGGACATTCAGTCTGTCCCGAAGCGTCTGCTTGTAATCTTTCCAGCCGTCGGTCTGCTTGACCCTGTGATAGGCGATCTCGCACAGGGTGCAGCTGTGGCCCTGGCCCGACAACATTTCCTTGAGCGCCCGGACACCACCAGCGACACTGAAATCAGCGTTCCAGACAAAAACAATCTTCTGTAATTCAGCCACGACTGGTGCACCTCCCGACCCAAGTAGTCCGGCGACAATCAACACACTACCAAAGGTACAACCGTTGCCATGAAAAACGGCGGATCCGGAATCCGGACCCGCCGTGGGGGGACCGACACGCGTGCTTGCGCCAGCGCATCAGTATTTGCAACCGCTGCTGAATATTGGACCACGGACACGTGCCGGGATCTTTGATCCTGGTCAACGACTGCCGCGAAACCGCAACTGTTACTGGGCGCTCAGGCCGCCGTCCAGAATCAGTTCGGTCCCGGTTATGAATGCGGCTTCGTCACTGGCCAGGAACAGTGCCGCAGCCGCCACCTCGTCCGGCGTCCCGATGCGCCCCAGCGGGACCTGCCGGGCCAGTTTGGCGATGGCCTGTTCCCGCCCCAGCGCCGCAGCCAGCGGGTCCAGCATGGGCGTCTCGACAAACGCCGGGTGCAGTGATACGCAGCGCACCGGTGGCGACAGGCGCGCACCATCCAGCGCCACCGATTTGGACAGATGGCGAACCGCAGCCTTGCTGGCGTTGTAAGCTGCCAGGTTGTGCCCGGCGACAATGCCCGAGATCGAGGAAATATTAATGATCACGCCGCCATCGCCATCAGCCAACAGTGGCATCGCCGTCCGGCACCCCAGGAAAACACCGTCCAGGTTGATTGCCAGCGCCGACCGCCAGGCATCCAGTGATGTTTCGCGGACATTACCCAGGGTAAAAACACCCGCATTGTTGACGAGGATGTCCAGGCCGCCAAAGATCGACCCGGCAACATTGACCGCATCCTGCCACTGGGTTTCGTCGGTGACATCCAGGCCAGTCGCTGTAGCCCTGTCGCCCAGTTCCGCAGCCAGCGCCTGGACCTTGTCCGTTTGAATGTCAGTCAGTACGACCCGTGCGCCCTCGGCCACAAACCGCGACGCGATCGCCGCGCCCAGTCCCTGGGCCGCACCTGTAACCAGTGCTTTTTTGCCGTCCAGCCTCATCTAAACTCTCCCTGAATAAACGTCACGATACCGCACCCGCCCCAGCCGTCAAACAACCGCCTGCAGACGGATTGTCCCCGCCGGTTGGTTTGCAATTTACATCGCGACGTAGTTGAGTCAAAGATGGAGGCGGTTGTTTGGCTTCACGGGCATCTATAAGCACACGGGTTAATCGCAGGGCGTTTGTCACAGGTCTGTCTGCGGCCGGCGTTATCGCAACGTCCGGTCGTGCCCGTGGCAATGACGCTGCGAAACTGCCGCTGTCAGCGCTGAACCTGTATGGACCGGTGGACGAACAATTGTATCGGCAGATGCGCCTGATCATGTTTTCCCCGGGCGGTGCCCAGGAACTCGTCAACCGCCTGTGGGTCGAGTTCAAAAGGACCGGATCCTACGAGGTCGGTGAACAGGCGTTGATGTTTGCGTTCAGCTGGTGGCGACTTGTACCGCTTGGCAAAATACGTATCCGCGTGGCCCAGATCGGGCAAGAGATGGCCAAGGCCATCGAGGCCACCTTTCCCGACCGTCCAGCCGGTCCTTTTTTTGCGGCGACGTTTGCCGGGACCGAAGGACTGGCCCGGGGCGTCCTCGATTCGCTGCACCTGCTGCCAGCCAACATGAAACGAATTCGCGAGGGGGCCGGGAAGTATCCTGATTACCTGTACGGGATGACGTTTGTACTGCTGGGCAAATTGTATATCAAGTTGCCGCCGTTTCCGATCAGCTTCGGCGACCTGGACAAGGGCATCGAGTTTCTGGAGCAGGGACGCTCTCGTCTGGAGGGCATCGTTGCCATCTGGAACCTGGTCTACGCCGAAGCGATCTATTTGAAGACCAAGGATGTCGCCCGGGCCCTTGAGATTGTCACCGACCTCGAGAGCAAGATCGATCCCCCGAACCTGGTCACCCGGATGCTGCTGGATTCCACGGTCCAGGATGCCGCTGCGTTCCGCCAGGTCCTGACGGACGGCAGCTACAACAAATACACCTGGGATCCGATGCTGACACAGCTGAAGTCCAGCCTTTAGCGCAAAGAGGCCAAGCGGGCGTGAAGCAGTTCCGAACTGAAATCGAAATCGACGCACCTGTAGCGCGGGCGTGGACCGTCCTGACCGGCTTCCATGACTATCCGGATTGGAACCCGACGATCCGCGCCGTCGATGGCACACCCGCACCCGGATCGAAATTGCGCCTGCGCCTGGCCCGCGAAATCGGTGGCGAACAGACAATTGGCGTCTCGGCCCGGGTGCGCGTCTGCGAACCCAATCGCGAACTGGCCTGGGGTGGCGGCATCCCCGGTGCGCCGTGGCTGCTGGATGTCCACCATTACTTTCGCCTCGAGGAAATTGCAGGGGAACACGCGCGGCTGATCCACGGCGAGGATTTTCGCGGGATCCTGGTTCCCCTGATCTGGCCCCTGATAGCGAGCCGTGTCGGACCGGGTTACGAGGCAACCAACCAGGCATTCAAGCGGCAGTGTGAACGACACTGAGCAACTGTCCGATGGGCAGTGGAATTCGACGTGAGTCCCACCAACCTGCCGGAGGAATTCGGGAACCTTGAACCTTCAATGCGCATGCCGGTTGTCTTTATTGGCCACGGGTCACCGATGAATGCGATCCAGGACAACCCGTTCACCTGCTCTTGGGCGGACCTGGGCCACACATTGCCAAAACCACAGGCGATTCTATCTGTTTCGGCCCACTGGCTGACGCCTGGCTCGGTACAGGTCCTGGCCACTGACCATCCGCGGACGATCCACGATTTTGCTGGATTTCCCGATGTCCTGTACGAACAGTATTATCCGGCGCCAGGCAGCCCCGAGTTTGCCCGCTTGACCGTCGAACTTCTGGCCGGGTCCCACGCCCAGCCGGACCACCACTGGGGCCTGGACCACGGAACCTGGTCGGTGCTGAAACATATGTATCCCAATGCGGACGTCCCGGTCTACCAGCTGAGTATGGACTACAGCCAGGCACCCCGATGGCATTTTGAGCTGGCGCAGCAACTGGCTCCGCTACGGGACCGGGGCGTACTGGTGATTGGCAGTGGCAACATCGTTCACAATCTGCGTGCCGTCCGCCACGGAGGGGAGCCCTATGGCTGGGCACTGGAATTTGATGATATGGTTCGCCGCAGCCTGGCAGACGGCGACAACCAGGCAGTCGTTGATTTTCTGGAGTTGGGCACCCTGGCCAGGACCGCCCATCCGACCCACGACCATTTCTTGCCGGCGATCTATACCCTGGGCCTGCGACGCCGTGACGAATCCGTTCGCTTTGTCACGGACGGTTTTGATCTGGGTAGTATCAGCATGCGGTCCTATGTGATTGGCTGATGAGCCGGGGACCAGTCGGAACACCTGGACGACACCGGTGATGTTTTCCAGATTGTCGGTGATAAACGGCCCATCTGGTCATTCCAAACCAGCATAATTGTTGCCGGGTAGCGGCTCGGTCAGGATGTCAATGCCATCGGGCTGCGCGGGGTCCTGACGAAGCTTCAGGTCTGTATAAGTCACCAGCAGAAACCCGTCCAGGAAAAGATGAGTCACCCCGCCCCCAAGGAATGTAATCCAGATGGTCCGGGACGAGGATGCGTAGGACGGCAATCCCTGGGCCAACGTATCCGGGTCGATTTGTACCAGCATGGATGAAAGCTCACCGGCGCCGGAAACGGTGCTTAAGACCGCCATCGGAATCGATCCAAAACCCACCATGGCGCTGGTGCGCCACCAATGACCCTTAACCAGGACACGGCTGTATCGCAGTGCGTCGACGGGCCCTCGGTCGTCCAGCAGAACACAATACCCGACAAAAATCAGGGAAATCATAAGGACTAGACCGGGAATCACCATCAATACGATGCCCACGGCAACGCAGATGTAATAAAGAATCATTGCACCGAACAAAGGAAAAAATCGTGCAAATGTGCGAGACAGGGCATAAACGACGGACACATCACCACCCCGCGCAACCTGGTCCATCTGGACAGAGACGGCTCCGACGACGAAAATCGCTGCCAGAAAATTAAATACCCCGACGGCGATCAGGTTCGGATCCAGCGGTACAAACCCATCGGGCCCCACAGGCGGCGGCGTGGCCTGACGAATCAGGTCCGGCATCACCGCAATGACACCCGCCAGCAATAACAGCGGCAGCGCAGGCAGAAACGACGCTCGAACCAGCCCCAGGGCTGACCAAACCAGGTCGCCAAGACCAGATGGACGATCCGTATACAAAAAAAACTCCTGACAATACCGTTCAGGTTATCCTGCAAACAAGAAAGCTGAAAGAGCGGTGCCGGGAAGTCGTCAGCAATGCCCGGTTCAGTTCGGCCCCAGCAGCCACCACGTCTTCATCAGCCCCTTGCCCTTGACATCTATTTCGCCCCGGTACTCGGTCACAAAACGGTCTTTCACCAGCTCGTGAAATGCATCCGTGACCTGGATTCGCCC
>JBFJWU010000020.1:0-18365 GCA_041623475.1 bacterium
ATCCTGCGGGCCAGCCAGGGGCAGACCCGGATCGCCATCGACGAAGAGGGCGGGCCTGTACGTCGTTTGCCCGAACCCTTTGCCCCATTCCCGGCTGCTGAATACTGGCAGGAAAACGGCATCGATGCTGACCAGGTCGAGGCGGCCCATCAACGACTGGCCGGCGCTTTGGCTGGACTGGGATTTGCAATCGATTTTGCCCCGGTCGCCGACCTGCATGTCATCGATAACCATCCGGCGCTGAACGGGCGGTGCTTCGCCAGCGATCCCGGCGATGCTGCCCGCCTGGTCGCGGCCGCTGTGACCGGACTGCAGTCTGGCGGTGTCAATGCGTGCGCAAAGCATTTCCCAGGCCACGGATCGGTCCTCACCGACAGCCACGTTGAACTGGACACACTGGATGTGGACATTAACCTGGCCAATACCCGGGAGCTGGTTCCGTTTCGGGCGGCGATCGCGGCTGACGTTCGCTTGATAATGACCGCCCATTTTCATTGGCCCGCGCTGGACCCACTGCGACAGACCACATTCAGCCCTGAATTGATCCAACTGCTGCGCTCGCAGTTGAAGTTCACAGGCGTCATCCTGACTGACGACCTGGAAATGGCCGCCGTCGCCCAGGCGACCCCACCCGGAGAGGCTGCGGTACTCGCGTTAGCCGCCGGATATGATGCGGTCCTGTTGTGCAAATCCATTGAACGGGCCCAGGGCGCCGCTGAAACCGTTATTCGCGAGCTGGAAACATCATCGGCGTTCCGGTCGATGCTCGAGACGGCAGCCGGACGGATCTCGCGCCTGCAGACCCGGATCCAGACCGACCTGGCATCGAGTGTCGATCGATCCGGTGATACGTCAACATGGCTGGATTAGAGGCCGTCGTATTTGACCTGGACGGGACACTGGTCGACAGCCGCCAACATATCCTCAATTACAACCGCGACCTGTTTGCAGCGGTCAACCTGCCATTTCCAGAAAACGAAGCCGAAGCGTTTCTGACGCTGGACCGGGTGGCGCTGGAAAGACGCTTTTTCGGGCAGGTCGATCGTCCGGATGTCGTCGAATTTCGGCGTCGTGCCCGCTACCTGGACCGACTGGGCGAAATTGTCCCCGCCCCGGGTGCAGACGAACTATTGCGTGATCTGACGTATCGGGATGTTGCCCTGGCTATCCTGACCAACCGCGGCCACAGCACCCGCCCACTGCTGGACTTGCTTGGCTGGCGAGGCTACTTTCGCGCGATCGTCGCGGCAGACGACGATCCAGAACCAAAACCGGCACCTGACGGCATGATCTCAATCCTCAGGGAACTGGATGTTTCGGCGGATTGCGCAATGATGGTTGGCGACAGCATCCTTGACATCCGGGCCGCGGCCGCGGCCGGGGTTCGATCGTGCTCAGTCGGCGGGCAACCGGTCCCCGGATCAGAGATCCATTTTCAATCATTGTCAGGTGTCTCGGACTGGCTGGCCCGGGGTGCGCCCGGGCCGGAGCCGGGGCAGCCGTTTGCTCTTTGACCAGTTGCCCGGCTAGCCGTCTGCTGGTGCAAGATTGCCGATGGCCATGGCAGCTGCAGCCCGAATCCTTGGATTGTCGGATGCCAGTTGCCCGATCAACACGGATTCTGCGGCCGCGTCACCGATCCGACCGAGCGCCTGGACCGCACGTTCGCGCCCCTCGTCGTCCAGGCCATCGATCAACTGCGAAATAGGTGCCACGGCCCGTCGATCGCGCAGCTGCCCGAGTGTTTCCAAAACTGCGGTCTGAACTACACTTGAATACGACGCGAGACCTTCGACCAGTGGCTTGACCAGCCTGGGGTCCCGCATTTCCGACAGAACCCTGGCCGCGGCTGCCGCCACATCTTCAATTGGATGCCGGAGCGCCTGGACCAGGACTTTCAATGACTCGTCACCCGGGATCTTGCCGATTCCGTAGATCGCACGAACCTGTTCAGATTTTTCCGATGATTTCAGGGCCGTCATCAGATGCTGAAAACTGGACGCGGCATCCAGCCGCTCGAGGGCAGCATTGGCAACTTTCTGAACGGCCGGATGAGGGTCATCCAGCAGCCCGATCAATGCCTGCCTGCGTTCGTCATCCGACATGTTGCTGGTGAACCCCCGCTGATATCCGCCGCGACACACCTGTCAACACGACGGCAACCAAAATGTTATCGGAACAGATATTGAATGTCCAGCGGTTTCCACTGCCAGTCAACCCCAGCGGAATTCGATCGCTCCTCGTTCCGAATCGACTGATACAAGCTCAATCGGGCTGCCTGGGGCAGCTCCGTGGCGACGAACCATTAAGTCACGCAAGCCGATCGGCCTGATATGCACCCGCACCCGTTCGCTGCCGGGCGGTCCTGGCTCGATTGCCTGGACCGACAACGCGGTATCGGGATGCGCCTCCAGATAGCGCAACTTCCAGTATTTCGCCGCTGCCTGGCTCCAGCGCCGGACCTCGTTAAGCCCCGCGTCTGCAGTACTGACCAACTGCGAGACTTCGTTTGAACTGAGGACATCGCCGTCGGCAATGCCCCGAAGCTGGCGCTGGACAATAATATCTGTAAACCGGCGAATCGGGCTGGTCATGAAAACGTAGTGGTTGACACCCAGTCCGTAATGGGGCCCGGGCTGAAGCTTGACGTGGGCTGGCGCCCGCGGGTCATCAGCATCTTCCTGAACCCGAAACGGTGCCGCAGCTTTGGCATCGGCCAACAATTGTCCGGCAGCAGAATTTGCCAGGATCATCGCTTCCTTGACAATACGCCGGGCTCCTTCGCCAGACTTCATCGTTACCAGCCCACCCGGGTGGCCGTTCTGTACCTCGACCATTGCATCCTGAATGTCGGTTTCCATGGCGCCGTTGGCTTCCCGGGCTTCTGTCAGGCGTCGGGCCAGCTTGTCCAGGAACAACCAATCCGGATTCTGGTCTCGAACCTGCTGGTCAACCTGATCGTACGTCCGGGCGGCATCCACTGTAACGGCTCCGCGCCGAAAGCCAACCAGCCGGGCTGGCTGGTCTGCATCCAGGTCGACAGCGAACTCCATTACGAATGCATTTCGAGCCTTACCCGGATCCAGGCTGAACTGCCCGATTCCAATCGACGGCGGCAGCATCGGTACCCGCCCCGTCGGCAGGTACAGGGTCGAACCAATCTTCAGGGCGGCTTGCGCGACGCCATCGTCTCGGTCCAGCAAAACACTTAGATCTGCAACCGCGACTTCCAGGCGACCCGTCGTCGACGACAGGCGGTTAAGGCCAATTGCATCATCCCGTTCGTCGGTACCTTCGTCATCCACCGCAACCAGCCCGGTCGTTGGCACCGGCTCGGCGACAGCGAATGGCTCTGACGGCTGGAATCGATCCAAAAACGCGCGGTGGTCGTTGACCAGGGCATTTCCGGACAGCCACGGGTCTTTATCGGACAACAGGCTGGCCGCAAAGTAGCCGATTGGCCAGCGTATCCCGGCATCGTTGTAGCAGGCCCTCAGCAGCGGACCGACCACCTGGATCGCAGGTGCCAGTTCCGGGTCTTCAAAAGACAGGGTCACCGACCGAATCGCATCGCGGACAGCATCATCACGGGATGCCCATTCGGCCAGGTCCCACTCACCGTCTTTCACTCGCGCTGCGTCCTGCGTCAACCGTTGCCGGACTTCATCCGCAGCCCGACGGGCCGCGGCCCTGGCCTGGGCTTCAGCCAGTTCCTGCTCACCTCGAACGACAAACCGGGTTCGGCCAACCCGGCCAAAGTACTCCGGATACTCCCATATCAGCAGCCAAACCCACCCCGCATCCGAGCGCTCATCCAGGCCGGACGCCGCCACCAGGGCGGAAACGGTCATTTCCTGGCCTGCGAGACCGGCGACCTGTTCCCAGAATTCGTTGATGTCCGCGGCATCCGCGCGCTGTTTGATTGTAGTCACGTCGGCAAGCGTTCCGTCGGTTACAACCGACACATCGGCAGGCCGGAGCCGTCGCTGCCGACCGTCCTGCTGGACGACAAGCTTGTCGTCAACAAGCTCGCAGACACCCCAGGCGGGCTTGCCGCCCTGGATCCATCCGATCAGGTCGCCAGGATTGATATTGGCTTTGCTGTTGCTCATGGAGACTGAATTGATCACCTGGACTGCGACACGCCGCGCAAACACCGATCGGCAGCATTGTCGCGGGTCGCAGGAATCATTGTCATGGTAACACCCGGTTACCACCCATCGAAACGCTGCGCAGGAACGGCAACGGGCCGTACAATAAAGTGTTTCCCGCCTGGACTTTCGGATGACTTAATGGGCGATTTTCAGGAACCGTTTCTTCCCCACGGGTTTGAACGCCGCGACGGGCGCCTGTGGTGCGAGTCAGTTGACATGCAACGAATTGCCGATGTATGCGGGACGCCGACGTATGTCTACAGCCTGGGCCACATCCGGCACCAGCTGCTGCGACTGCGCGAGGCCCTCGTCCAGTTGTCACCGACGGTTTGTTTTGCAATCAAGGCCAATGACAATGGTGCGATCCTCTCAGAACTGGTGAACCAGGATTGCGGGTTTGACGTTGTCAGCGGCGGCGAACTTCGGCGCGCACTTGCTGCGGGTGCCGATCCGGCAAAAATCGTCTTCAGTGGTGTCGGCAAGTCGCTTGCCGAAATTCAACTTGCAGTCGAAACCGGAATCCGGTCAATCAACATTGAAAGCGTCGCCGAAGCGGAAAACGTTATTGCCGTTGCCGGCCGCCACGATGGGCCCGTCCGGGTCGCCGTCCGCGTCAATCCCGATGTTGATCCGTCGACCCATCCGAAAATCGCTACAGGCCTGGCTGAATCCAAATTTGGCGTTGCCTGGCAGCAGGCACCCGAACTCTACCGGCAACTTGCGGCCGCAGACAACGTTCTGCCGGTGGGGATTGCATTCCATATTGGCAGCCAGTTGCTGGACACCACTCCCGTGGCAGACGCGCTGGCCCGGATCCTTGAACTGGTTGACCAGTTGGAAGCTGACGGGATAAATATTGAAATGATTGATGTCGGTGGTGGCATCGGTATCCCCTACGGACCCGGCCAGGCCGAACCGGACCTGGTTGCATATGGCCGGCAGATGGAAACGCTACTGGCCGGACGTTCAATTGAACTGTTCCTCGAGCCAGGTCGATTCCTTGTCGGCAATTCCGGAGCATTGCTGACAACGGTTATGTATCGAAAGGCCGCCGGGTCAAAGTCGCTGATGGTGGTGGATGCGTCCATGTCCGAACTGCTGCGCCCGGCACTGTATGATGCGTCACATGTCGTTGTTCCGGTGGTCGACGGGGACGCTGCCGGTCCTGTCGACCTGGTCGGCCCCGTATGCGAATCGACCGACGTCCTCGCGCGTAGTGTCCGCCTGCCGGATCTCCGCGCCGGGGATTCCCTGGCGATTCTCAGTTGCGGTGCCTATGGCTCGGTGATGTCCAGCACATACAATACACGGCCGCGACCAACTGAAGTGATTGTGTCCGGTGATCAATTTGCCGTATCGCGGATGCGGGAAACAGTTCAGGAAATCCTGGCCCGCGACGTTCGCAAACTGGCGTGGCAGTCGTGACAACCCTGCCGTTTGCCAAATACCACGGTGCCGGTAACGATTTTGTCCTGGCCGACGGTCGCGATTCAGATATTGATTTTGCAAGGACCGCAGCCTTCCTGGCGGATCGCCGATTCGGTGTCGGATGTGACCAGGTGTTGGTACTGCGCAAGTCCGAAACCGCCGAGACGAGGATGGAAATCTTTAACAGCGACGGTAGTCGCGCCGAAATGTGCGGTAACGGAATCCGGGCATTCGTCGCCTGGTGCTGGTCAATTGGCGTTGGATCTGCCCCCGCCATGTCTGTCGAAACGGATGCAGGGGTGATGCAGGTGGACCAGCGACCGGACCAACTGCTTACGGTCAATATGGGACAACCCGGATTTACCTGGGCGGACATTGCCGCCGACAGCCCGGCAGTTGAGCCGGGTGATCCCGCGGTCGTTGCTGCGCCGGCTGACTGGCCGGTTCCGGCGGGGCTCATTGGATACGGTATATCCATGGGCAATCCACACCTGGCAATAGCCATCGACCAGCTCGGACAGGTTGACCTGGCCGTTGCTGGCCCTGTCATCGAGCACGATGACATGTTTCCCGACCGGATCAATGTCGAGTTTTTCCAGGTCACCGGTGCCGGTTCGATTGCTGTCAAGGTCTGGGAACGAGGCGCGGGCGCGACACTCGCCTGTGGCACCGGTGCCTGCGCTGCAGCGGTGGCCGCGATTCATACCGGGCAGGTCACCAGCCCGGTTCAGGTGCATATGCCTGGTGGCATGCTCGAGGTTGCCTGGCAATCCGGGGATCCGGTATTCTTGACGGGTCCAGCGGTGGCTGTGGCCACCGGACAAGTCAATCTCGACGCCCAAGCCAGCCGGAGGCGCGATCTTGGAATTTAAGGGAATATACGTGGCCATTGTCACCCCGTTCAGCGACGACGGGCGCATCGACCACGACGCATTGGCAGCGTTGTCCAGCGATCTGGTGGACCAGGGAATCCATGGGCTGGTCCCCTGCGGAACCACTGGCGAAAGCGCAACACTCAGTCACGACGAGCATCGTCAGGTGGTCGAAACCGTTGTCGGTGCCGTCGGCGGCCGGGTGCCCGTGGTTGCCGGAACGGGATCCAATTCTACGGCCGAAGCGATCCGCCTGACCAACGATGCCGCCGACGCAGGTGCCGACGGCGCGTTGCTGATCTCGCCGTACTACAACAGACCGACCCAGGCCGGTTTGTTTGCCCATTTCGAGACGATCGCCAGCGAGACCGATTTGCCGTTAATCCTCTACAACATCCCCAGCCGGACCGCTGTCGATATCAAGCCAGACACCATTGGTCGGCTGGCCCGACTGGACCGGATCGTTGGCCTCAAAGAAGCAACCGGCAGCATTACCGTCGCGACAGACATTATTTCGCGGTGCGGCCCGGAGTTCCTGCTGTTTTCTGGCGATGACGGGATGACACTGCCGATGCTGGCCATTGGTGGACACGGTGTGATCAGCGTCGTTGCCCAACTGGCGCCAGCGCTGATGGTACAGCTGTACGAGGCCTTTATTGCCGGCGATCTGGACACGGCCCGGCAGATCAATGGTCGCCTGATGCCATTGATCAATGCCCTGTTTATTGAAACCAACCCGGGACCAATCAAGGAAGCTATGTACTATGCCGGTGCCATTCCACGACCGGATCTCCGGTTGCCGCTGGTCCGGGTTGACCTGCCGACGCGGGCTTTACTGCGCAGTGCAATGGCGCAGGCCGGTATTGACGTGGTCAACGGGCGTTAAATGAAAGTATCTGTAGCCGGCGCCGCGGGACGAATGGGCCTGCGTATCAGTCAATTGATCGCCGACAGCGATGACCTGACCCTGTACGGGGCCTGGGAATTTTCTGGTCATCCCCTTGTTGGTTCCGAAGTTGCCGGGACAACGGTCGTCGACGATGCCAGGGTCGCCATGGACGGTGCCGACGTATTTGTCGATTTTACGCGCCCGGGTCCGACCCTGGAACACATCGACGCGGCCAGGCAACTGGGGGTCGCGGCAGTAATTGGAACGACCGGATTTGATGGCAAATTCGACGAGGTCTTCGGCGATGCCGCCAGGGACATCGCGATTGTCGCTGCGCCCAACATGAGCGTTGGCGTGAACCTGCTGTTTCGACTGGTCAACCAGGCCGCCCGGGTACTGGCCGACGGCTACGACCCCGAGATCGTCGAACTCCATCATCGTTGGAAAGAAGACAGCCCCAGTGGGACCGCCGTCGGGCTGCTCGAACAAATCCAGGATGCCCGCGGTGGCAAACCGGTCCACGGACGCCAGGGATTCGTCGGCGCCCGTACAGATTCGGAAATCGGCGTTCATGCCGTCCGTGGCGGCGATATTGTTGGCGATCACACCGTTTATTTTTCCGGCCTTGGGGAACGGATCGAATTGACCCACCGGGCCCAGAGCCGCGACACATTTGCCCACGGGGCACTCCGCGCGGCCCGTTGGCTGCACGGCCGGCAACCCGGCCTGTACGACATGAGCCACGTACTTGGCTGGTCACAGCCCTGACGCAGCACCGCTGCCACCCAACCCGGGCGTTCGCGTGATCGACAGCTGTTCCAGTGGTCGAATCTCCGGCGATCTGGTGTGGGTGGGCGTTGGCTCAAATATTGGCCCGTTTCCCTGGCGATGGCAACACATCCGGCAACGTCTTGAATCACAGCACTGGCTTGATGTCCTGGACTGGGCACCGCACTTTATCAATCCCGCAAGCGGACCGGGTGTCCGCGGACGGTTCTGGAACAGTGTCGCGGTGGCTCAGACCAGGCTGCCGCCGCCAGAGTTCCTCCGTCGCCTGAAAACATTGGAACGACGTTCGGGGCGTGCATCCGGCGTTGGCGACCGAACCGTAGATTTTGATATTCTCTGGTGGAGGGGGTCGGCAGGCTGGAAACGTTTACGTTCCCGCAGGCTTCGGATTCCCCACCCTGCCGCACATCGGCGGACATTCGTAATGATGCCTGCCAGCGCCCTGGCCGGCCGATGGCCGTTACCGCCTGCGGTCCAGGACAAAATTAAGATCCGTAGAAAGGGACAGTAACAATGGAAGCTCACGGAATGGACGTTGGTCACTTTTTCGCCGTATTGGTCACGATCTGGATCGGAGCCAAACTGGCCGGCGAATTGGCCGAACGGGTCGGCCAACCGGCTGTGCTGGGCGAACTGCTGGTCGGCGTCATCCTGGGACCGAGCCTGTTGGGACTGGTTCCGGCTTCGGATCATACGTTGCACCTGCTGGCCGAGGTCGGGGTCTGCATCCTGCTGTTTGAGATCGGCCTGGAAACCAACCTTGGTGATTTTGTAAAGGTTGGCGGCACCAGCCTGCTGGTCGCCACAATTGGCGTATTCGTACCGTTTGCCGTCGGTTTTATTTCAATTTATGAACTTGCCCGGATTGACCTGATTGCAATAAATCCGGACTCAATCGCGTTGATTGCAATTTTTACCGGTGCCAGCCTGACCGCGACCAGTGTCGGAATAACCGCCCGGGTACTGGCCGACCTGGGCCAGTTGTCCGCACCCGAATCAAAAGTCATCCTCGGGGCGGCGGTCATCGACGATGTTTTGGGCATTGTCATCCTCGCCGTCGTTTCCAGCCTTGCGGCCGCCACCGCCAGCGGCATTGCAATCGAGGATGCCGTAAGTGTTGGCAGTATTTTCAAGATCCTCAGCATCGCCATTGGATTCCTGGTCGTGGCCGTCGTCGTTGGCAAAAAGCTGGTACATCCAATTTTTGACCTGGTTGACCAGATGCGGGTCCGCGGTGTCCTGTTTGTCGCTGCATTATCGTTTGCGCTGGCGATGGCGTTCCTGGCGAAAATTGCCGGCAGCGCCATGATCATTGGCGCATTTGCGGCAGGAATCCTGCTGGCCGAAACCGACAAATTCCATATTATTGAAGAACGGTTGAAACCGGTCGCCGATATCTTTACGCCCATCTTTTTTGTCCTGGTCGGCGCCCAGGTCGATGTACGGGTTTTCTTTGATGGCGGGCCTGCGTTGGTCGTCGGCCTGATCCTGTTCGCCGTCGCCACGGCCGGAAAACTGGTTGCTGGCTGGGGGGCCATTGGCAAGGGTGGCAAGGGCATGAACAAACTGGCCATTGGTGTCGGCATGATTCCCCGTGGCGAAGTCGGCCTGATCTTTGCCCAGGAAGGGCTCAAAACCAACCTGCTGTCCAAGGATATGTTCGCAGCTGTAACCTTTATGGTCATCACAACCACACTGATTGCCCCCCCGCTGCTGAAGGTTGTTTTTCGCAAACCTGAAGACCCTGACCAGGTCGAACCGGACATCGCCGCGACGGACTGACCATAGTCAAGATGAGCGACGGGGACCAGGGCGTTTTTCAGCCTGTGGCCAGTTGGCCACAGGAACTCCAGCCCCGCGAACGACTATTGCAGCATGGCCCGGCGGCACTGAATGATGCCGAACTACTGGCCATTATCCTGCGCACAGGGACACGCGGTCGCACCGTACTGGATCTGGCCCGGCAGGCACTGACCCGCGCCGGCGGGATTGAAAAGCTATACCAGCTGCACCATAGCGAATGGGCAGAATTGCCCGGGATCGGCCCTGGCAAAGCGGCGACGATTCTGGCCGCGCTGGAACTGGGTCGCCGCACGATGTCCCGCACACGACCCGGCGATCCCCTCAGCACACCTGCGGCCGCCGCCGAATACCTGCGGCCCCGGTTCCACAACGAAACCCGTGAAACCCTGTGGATTATCGGGCTTGATGCCAAGAACGTCCCTGTTGTCGAATCAATCGTCGGCCAGGGCACCGCCGACCGGGCACCGGCCCACCCCCGCGAGGTTTTTGCGCCGCTCCTGCGTGCCGGCGCGCTCAAGGGCGTCCTCAGCCACAACCACCCCAGCGGCGACCCGGAGCCGAGCAGCGCGGACATTTCCCTGACCCGCAAAATGATCGAGGCCGGTAACATCCTCGGCATCCCCATCGTCGACCACATCATCATCGCCAACGACCAGCACATCAGCCTGCGTGAAATGGGCCACTGCGATTGATCACGACACCCGCGATGCCAGCACCATCGAACTTCGCTAGAATACCGCAGCAATGATTCGATTCTTTACATTCCTGCTTGCCGCAATCGTCGCGGTGGCCCCGTTTGGTGTGGCCCACGCCCAGGAACCAATCGATGCGCCGACGATCCAGGTTGACGGCCAGACATGGGTCGGCAAGTTTGAGCGGCGGGCGGTGCCGATGCCCGTCCCGGCAACGGGTCCGGCATCGGTCCAGGCAAGGATCGATTATATCCAGGAAATCTTTGACCGCGAGCAGAAGCCGTGGAAAATGTGGGTTTATGGTTGGATTGCCGGATTCGGCACACTGGTCGCCGGTCAAGGGATGTGGGCGTTGCTGACCGATGACCCGGATACTAGGACCGAGCGCGGCGTCGGTGCGTCTGCCGCAACTGTCGGATTTGTGACATCGTTCCTTGGTTTGGGCAAGCCGGTCAAAAAAGCAGAGTTACTGCGGGACACCGAGGCGACGACGCCAGAAGAATTGCAGGCCAAGCTGGAGTATGCCGAATCGCTGTTACGCGACACCGCCGACAAGCAGAAATTCGGCCGTGGCCCGTTGACCCATCTGGCCAGCCTGGCCATTGCCAGCACAACGACGATGCTGCTGTGGCAGAAGTATGATCTGCCCGAGAAAGCCGGACCGAATTTCCCGACCGCGATTTCGGTGGGGCAACTCAAGGTCTGGACCCAGCCGGTCCTGTCCCTGCGGGGCCGACAGGCGTACGAGTATGTGTACGGTACCGAGGGCCTGGCCTGGGTGCCGTCCCGCAAACGGGTGACCTGGGCACTGGCGCCATCACCCCGTGGTGTCGGAGCCGTCGTTCGGTTCTGATTTGTCGCTTCGAACGAGCGGCGTACGGAACCTGCTGGTCGGCCTGGCGCTGCTGACAACCGTGGCAGTCGCGGGCCTGGCCTGGCTGCTGACACTGCCGCAGCGATCCATCGACCGGATTCAACAGTCTCTTGCCGCAGACGAAGTCCAGACCCGGTCAGCGTTTTTTTCCAGCAACGGGGTGTCGCCGGAATTGCTGCTTGTTGTTGCCCGTCTGGACGAGACCGTCACCGGAACCTATGCCAACGACCGATCCTGGCTGGGCATCAACCTGGGCCGCACCCAACTGGATTACCGACTGCCGGTCACCATCCAGTATGGCGTACCCCTGACCGGGCCGGACCCCGTACGTTTTCGGATCGTCGCTGACCGCAGGCGAATTGAAGCGATCTTTCCGGAGCTGGACGTCGCATCGGTCGAACCGAACCTTGCCGGTCTGGAGGTCCAGGTCGAGGTGGGTTGGGCCCGCCTGGAAAGCATGTCCGGCAAGGACATAGAACGTGAATTCTACGAACGAGTTATGGAGGATGTTCGCGGTCACGCCCGGACGCAGCTGGTCGAACTCGTCCGGGAAACGGCTCGGCAATCGCTGGCGGGATTTGTTCGGGTCTTTTTGGTGGACCAGAATGCCTGGGGAACGTCCGGATTTGATCAGATCGAGGTACGATTTGCCGATGAAACCCGGGCGATGCGGCCGCCGGGGTCGGTGGTCATTGCAGCGCCCGCGGAAAGTCCGCTGGCCATGCTGCAGGACTTGGTCATTGGCGATTGAGCGCCCAGTCGTACTTCAGGTACCGGATCTTTGGACGCCGGGCCAATGCCTGGACCCCCGTCCGGTCAGTGTCGTCCAGGAACGGGTAAAGACACTCGGGAAACCGCAGCCCCGATTTTGTAAAGTCCCGGCGATAAACAAAAAAGATTTGCGACAGGTAAAGGGTGCCGGTATCCGCATCGTAGTAGTTTTTTGACCGATCCCCGACCCACGCTTGCATCTGGTCGTCCAGCTGTCGGTCCAGGCGGTCGCCACGAAACGCCTCGGACCGCAGCGGCGGGCAACTGACGGCGGCACAAACCAGTGCTGCATGAATGCGCGGCTCGTTGTACTCCTTGCGCAGGATCTTCTGTTCGATCTGGTTGAGGCTGACGCGTCGGCCACCTGCATCAAATTTGAACCGGTCCCACGCTGACCGTTTGGCCACCGACGACAGGATCAGTCCGGGCAGGCCATGAAGCTCGGCAATGCTGTCCACCGGATAGTGGTCGCAGATCAGCTTCAGGGTGAACAGGTTGTATGCATTAATCCACCAGGCAATCTGTGCGGGCTGGTCCAGCTTGGCCGGGTTTACTCCCGCCGCCAGGGCAATCGCCGACGGCAGGACCTCACTGTCGCGCAGCCCGTTATAGTCCACCAGACCCTGCTGGACAAATTCCGCCAGCAACTGGTCGAATATATTATTGAACTGATCCATACGCCAACCCTCCAGCGAGCATACTATCAGAGGCGTAACCTGCGGCTGATACCATGCGGCTATCCGACGCGGGTAAGGTTCTGTCATTTTGGCAGACAAATAGCAGGGGATAGATCTTGACCGGAATGACCGCAAAACGGGCTAATCAATCGCAATCAAAACCGGCTGAACAGTTTCTTGCCGTCCGCTCGCGGACCGATGAGCTTTGCGCGTCCTTGTCTGACGAGGATATGGTTGTCCAGTCCATGGCCGATGCAAGCCCGGCCAAATGGCACCTGGCCCACACGACCTGGTTTTTCGAGGCGTTCGTTCTGGACCGTTTTCTGGACGGATATGAACCCGTACACGAACAGTTTTCCTACCTGTACAACTCGTATTACAACAGTATCGGGCAGCAGTATCCGCGCCCTGATCGGGGATTGATTACCCGTCCCTCGGTTTCCGAGGTCCGCGATTACAGGGCCCGGGTCAATGACCGTGTCATTGACCTGCTGGCTGCGCGGCCATCCAGGGAACTTGAGCAGATCCTCACGATTGGCCTCAACCATGAACAACAGCACCAGGAACTGCTGCTGACCGACATTAAGCACCTGTTATCGCGAAATCCACTGGGCCCTGCCTACCAGGAGCAGATCAGTGGGCAACAGCAGGCCGCTGGCGTGGCCGGTTGGCGATCGGTCGCTGGTGGCCTTCATGATTTTGGCTGGGACGGGGACGGGTTTGCGTTTGATAACGAAGGCCCGCGGCACCGGCGCTGGCTGGAACCGTTCGAGATCGCCGATCGGTTGGTAACCTGCGGCGAGTTTCGCGAGTTTATTGAGGATGGCGGCTACAAGCGCCCGGAGCTGTGGTTATCCGATGGCTGGGCGACAATCCAGGCCGACGGTTGGCAGATGCCGTTGTACTGGCTGGACGGTGGACAGGCGCTGTTTTCCCTGGGCGGGTTCCGCGACATCGATCCGCTGGAGCCCGTTGTCCACATCAGCCATTTCGAGGCCGATGCCTACGCCCGATGGGCCGGGGCCAGGCTACCCACCGAATTCGAATGGGAACTGGCTGCAGCCGCGGTTCCCGTCGCCGGGAATTTTGCGGACAGCGGCATCCTGCATCCACGACCGGCCGGCGAACAACCCGGCCTGTTTGGAGATTGCTGGGTCTGGACCAGTTCGGCCTATGAATCATATCCGGGTTTCCGGGCCATACCCGGCGCGCTGGGCGAATACAACGGCAAATTCATGAGCAACCAGTACGTCTTGCGTGGCGGCTCGTGCGCTACGCCTGCTGACCACATTCGGTCGACGTACCGTAATTTTTTCCCAAGTGGTGCCCGCTGGCAGTTCAGCGGTATCCGGTTGGCCAGGAATGCCACTTGACCACGGCAACCGCCAGTCTTGAGAATCTGCAGCTGGTAGACCTGCATCCGGCCGAAAGCGATATCCGGTCCGAGGTCCTGCAGGGAATATCGGCCAGCCCCCCCAGCCTGCCGTGCAAGCTGTTTTACGACGAGGTTGGTTCGGCCCTGTTTGAAGAGATTTGCCAGTTGGATGAGTACTATCCGACCCGCACCGAAATCGCGATCCTGATCGAGTCCGCGACAGAGATCTGCAGTGTGATTGGCAGCGAGGCGATTTTGCTGGAGTACGGCAGCGGCAGTGCCCAGAAGACCGAACCGATCCTGGAACGAATGATTCAACCCGCAGCATACGTGTCGATTGAACTTTCCCTGAGCGCACTAACTGAATCGAGTGGCCGGATAGCCGCCGACTTCCCCCGCCTGCCAGTGATTGCGATCTGTGCCGACTACACCCGGCAGATCGACCTGCCCGCCGACCTGCCGCCGCATTCGCGCAAGGTCGCGTTTTTTCCCGGATCCACGATCGGAAATTTCGCACCGGACGAATCAATCGCGTTTTTGAGCCGAATACGGGAAACCGTCGGAGAGTCCGGTGGACTGGTTCTGGGCACAGACCTGAAGAAGGACCCGGCCATCCTGGTCCGCGCCTACGATGACCAGGCAGGCGTAACCGCTGAGTTCAACAGGAACATCCTGCGGCGGTTGAATCGGGACCTCGGCTGCGACTTTGACCTGGATGCGTTCGACCACCTGGCGCTTTACAACGCCGAACTGGGCCGGATCGAAATGTATCTGGTCAACCAGGAATCACAACAGGTTTCGGTTGGCGGTCGGACAATCCACCTGGCCAAAGGCCAGCGAATCCATACCGAAAACGCCTGGAAGTACAGCATCGATGACGTTCACGAACTGGCCAATCGTTCCGGGTTTGAATTGCGTCAGACCTGGACGGACCCGGACGAGTTATTTGCCGTCCACTACCTGTCGGCTGCAGCCTGAACAAATCCGTCCGGGGTCAATCAGGCGAGCGGACCACTGGCAAGCATTGCCATCGAAATGCGTTCGCTTCTTCGTCCGTTGTCATTGTGGTAAAAGCGGACAGCACCCGTGAACTGGTCGCCACCGTCGGTCAGTTCAAGTTCGACATCCGCGACCTGTCCAGGGACAAACGGTTTGCGGAAATAGATTGTCAGGTCACGAAAACGCAAGCGCCCGGCATCACCGCCATGTTGGCAAAACAGCAGGGCCAGGTAATCAAGCGCCTGGTCCATATAGACGACCGTGTTGACGTGGCGGTAGATGTCGGACCGGTCGATGTGAAAGACCAGTGGCCTGGTGCCTGAAATCAGACGGTTGTCGGATGGCAGCCGGTACTCGTCAATCGATCGCGCCAGCAGGTCCTCCGGCTGAACGGTGTGCTCGCGCAGGAAGCCGATGTCGTCAGGAATCAATTCAGGTGTGCGTTCGCCAGGCGGTGCGAATGGACGGGTCAGGGCCATCCAGAACTCAGCGTGGCCGACCCGGGGCTGGGCATCATCATCGCGGTTGAACAGGTCGCAGGTCATGACCAGGTGGGCACGTTGCAAACGACCGTCCTGGGCCCGATCCGTTACCAGACGGAAGCGGTAATCCTGCCGCAGATTGGTGCGCAGCGAACAATGCTGCCCAAAGGTCTGGAATCGCAGGATGTGGTTAATCGGCACGGTACCGTCGCCGCGTTTCGGATTGTATGGCCAATACTGGCTGAGGACCCGATAATTACCAGGACCGATTGTCGAAATCAGGTTGGATGCAACCAGTTCCGAATTCATATTGAGCATCTTCCACTCGACCGTACCGTCGGTCGTACCTTCCAGGAAGTCCAGGGAATCAGCCGCCAGGTCCATCTCTGCCTCGTCAGTAAACATGTTTAACGAATAAAAATTCTAAACCTAGTGTACGGGACAGCGCAGGTCCCGTCACACGTGATCGCGACTGCTAAACTGTCCTCGATGCAGCCGCCGCCTGACACAATTACCGATGACATGGTCTTTTGTCGGTACTGTAACCTGCCCCGCCGCGTAATCTGGGTGCATGGCCACGGACAATGCGAAGTCTGCCGAATCAATATTGACGAATGCTGCCGCGGCGAATCGTGCGACGTTTCCGAACCAGGTTCGGCAACCAGACTCGAATCATGAAGCAACGCCTGACCGTCGTCTTTCTACTGGGTATCCTTGGGATGTTCGCAAGCGGCGCGACACTGGCATTTTGCTACTGGATGTCACCAATCCGGGCTGTCGCCTGGCAACCACCAGCACCGCCGCAGTTGTCTGGCGTCCTGCAGCCCAACCGTATCCTGGCGACGGCCCGTAAATACCCGATCCATCCGCTGTCCGGGCCCGAAGATGTTGACCTGGGACCAGATGGCTGGATTTATGGCGCGACATTCGAAGGGCCCGTCGTTCGCATTCATCCCGATGCGGGGACACTGGAAACATTTATCGACACCGGCGGACGACCGCTGGGCCTGCATTTTGATTTCGACGGCAACCTGATCATTGCCGACGCCCGCAAAGGCCTGTTGTCGGTCTCGCGCGAGGCCACATTGACGACCCTGGCAACAGAAACCGACGGGATTCCCTATGGCTTTACAGATGACCTGGAGATCGGTCCGGACGGGGTTATTTACTTTTCCGATGCCAGCAGCAAATGGACGCTCGACAATTACCGCTATGAACTCCTGGAGGGCAAAGCCTGGGGTCGCTTAATCGCCTACTACCCGGACAGCGGTACGACCCGGACGTTGCTTTCCAACCTGCATTTTGCAAACGGTGTCGCCATTGCGCCGGACGGTTCGTTTGTCCTGGTCAATGAAACCTGGCGCTACCGGATTCGCCGGTTCTGGTTGTCAGGCCCCAAAACAGGTACGGATGAGATCCTGATCGACAATCTCCCGGGGTTTCCTGACGGTGTCAGCCTCAGCCCACGGGGCACGTTCTGGGTCGCAATCGTGACGCCCCGCAATCACAACATGGACATGCTGCACCCGTTTCCGGTCATGAAAACCGTCTTTGCCAAGCTGCCGGACCTCTGGCCCCAACCCGCACACTATGGACTGGCACTGGAAATCCGTGCCGATGGGCAAATCGTGCGATCCCTGCATGACCCGGTTGGCGACGATTTTGCATTTGTGACGTCGCTCCAGGAGGAAACAAACGGCGATCTTTATTTTGGGACGCTCCATGGCCCGGAAATCGGGCGACTGCCTGCCGGCTCGTGGTGAAAACGCTGGTCCTGCTGCGACACGGGGATGCGGCCTTTGGTGGATCAGCCGATGTCGACCGACCCCTGACTGCCCGGGGCCGCGACGAGGCGGGAACGGCCGCCGCTCAACTGGCCCGCACTGTCCAGCCTGACCTGATCCTGTCCAGTTCCGCCCGTCGGGCCCGCCAGACTGCCGAGATTATCTGTACTCAGCTAGGTGTCGGTGATGATTCAATACGCTTTATTGAGGCACTTTATCTGGCGGGTGTCGACACCATTCGCCAGGTCGTCGAGTCGACCGCTGACCCCATCGATCAGTTGTTGCTGGTCGGCCACAACCCGGGCCTGAGCAACACGGCTTCCAGCTATTCCGGCGAGCGAATCAGCCTGGGTACCGCCGATGCCGCCATCATTCGTTTTCCTGTGGAACATTGGTCCATGGCGGCACCTGGCCTGGGCACACTGCTGGCCTGAAGGCCAATTCGGAGCCTGCCGTTGCCGCACGCAAAATCCAATTGGAAAGATTCGCGCCTCTTGGACTTATGACGCCCGCCGGATAGACGGGGCACGACCTGGGTTATTTCAGGCGAAACTTGACCGGCATCCGTATCCGAACCGCCACCGCAGTTTTCCCCTGTCGCGCCGGTTCAAATCCGACCTTGTAGATTGCGTCCAACGCGGCCTGGTTGAAATCCTGATTGCTGGATTCAACGACCACGGCATCCAGCACTTTGCCGTCCGAGCTGACCAATACCTCAAGTACGACATCACCTTCGATTCCCGCCGTACGCAGCCCCGCGGGATAGACCGGGTCCG